>JBLNCU010000194.1:0-21279 GCA_050260935.1 Bacillota bacterium | reverse complement strand
GAAGGTGGTTGGTCAAGTTGAAGTAGCGCCGTGGCTCCCCGCTAAAACTGCTTCATTGCAGGCAACCTTGACTTTACCGGAGGCCTTTTCAATTCCCAAGAACAGCAAGAACCGGGAGTTGGCTTGGAAATACATTCAATTTATGATCTCCAAGGAAAAAGATAAAGATCGCGCTTTAAAAATTGGGAGTCTGCCGCTGTTTAGCGATCTTTATAAAGACACTCAACTTCTTAAGCAATATCCATATTGGAAACAATTCGGGCAACAGTCCTTAGTTGCTAAACCGCTCCCGTTGGTGGAATGGTATGATGAATTGGTTCAAAAGACTATTGTATCACTCCAACAAGCTTTATTGGGTTCCCGTACGCCGAAATCCGCAGCTGATGATATTGCTAGTTTTTTGGATGGGAAAGTCGTCGACGGCAAGAAGTTAACCAAGTAGTAGGCTTTATTCAACTGGATTAATAAAAGGGTGTACATATAAGACTATATGTACGCCCTATTCCCACTCATTTAAACCTAACAATTTGAAGCAGATAAAAGAATTCCGAAGTTCAATATCTTAGTAGTCCTTATGTTGAAACCTACCGGTTCGCCGATTAAAGATAAAAGCTGATCGTTTTCCTATCTGAGGTTTTAAATATAATTAAAGTTCTTTAACAGTGGGGCCATTTTAGATTCTAAAAAGAATGGTTATAACAATATAATAAACTAATTATGAATAGGAGACTCTTGATGAATTACACTTTCAACGAGATGAAGTCCCAATATGCGGCCTTAAGAAAGACCTTCGATTACATTAGATCCCGGAAAGAAGAGATTCTTAGTTTTTATAAAAAGCACTTCTGTAAAAGCATTATTTACATCGGTTGCGGGTCCAGTTACTACCTTTGCCAATCCGCCGAGTTTTCGGCCAGGGTAAAACTGGGGATACCGGCGGCGGCGATGGCTGCCGGCGATCTGATGTTAAATTACCGGAGCTATTTAAAAGCCCTGGAGGGAACCTTGATTATAGCCCCCACACGTTCCGGAAGCACCAGCGAGGTTTTGCTCGCCTTGGATAATGTAAAACGGGTTCAACCGGCGCCGATATTGGCCATCACTTGTGTTGCCGATTCCGAGATCGCCAAAAAGGCTGATCTTACCTTGGAACTCCCCTGGGCTTTTGATGAGAGCGTCTGCCAGACCCGGACGGTAACCAACCTTTATGCGGCCAATCTGTTAATCTTAGGTTATTTAAGTGATAATCAAAAATTAATCAATGATATTGATGCGGCAATCGAGGGTGGGAATAGTTATATCGAAAAATATGAAGGGAAAATAAAAAGCCTCGCGGAAGTTGATTGGCGTGATGTAGTGGTGTTGGCGGATGGGGAGATGCAGGGAATCGCCACTGAAGGCGCTTTGGCTTTCACCGAAATAGCCAGAGTTCCCGGGCGTTATTACCATTTGCTCGACGTTAGGCATGGACCGATGGTTCTAATAAACAATCATACTTTGGTTATTGTATGCATGGATGCTGAAGGTTTGGAATATCAAACCGCTTTGATCTCCGATTTGCTCAAC
The DNA here is from genome assembly GCA_050260935.1 of Bacillota bacterium. Taxonomy (GTDB): domain Bacteria; phylum Bacillota; class UBA4882; order UBA8346; family UBA8346; genus UBA8346. The sequence continues at coordinate 19,713 of JBLNCU010000194.1, read as the reverse complement.
AAAGGGGCGACGATCGTTACTTACAGTGATATTCCTCAAGAACCTATCCCGGGTGTAAGACTCCAAATCGCTTCAGAAATAGAATTCGACCAGGCGGTGCGCGGTATTCCGTTTATATTTATTTCGCAGGCCCTGGCTTACTATAAAGCATTGCAAAAAGGGGTTGACCCGGATCAACCGGAGGGTTTGGAGCCTTGGATCAAATTGTAGCCTGAATCTGATTGCGAAGGGGGATGACTGTCATTTCTAAAGAAGCTTTTAATTCTTACAAAAAGCAAAATTACCTGATGTTTATTTTGTTTTTATTGCCGGCTGCGTTGTTGTATATTGGTCTTTTTATTTACCCATCGATAAAAGCTTTTTATATCAGCTTATTCGATTGGAACGGCTTTACAACGACCATGAATTATATCGGGTTGCGAAATTTCTCCGAACTTTTCAGCGATGCTCACTTTTGGAATGTCGTAATGAAAAACACTCTTTTTATCATTTTCCTTGGTGGTTTTTTGGTATTTTTCCATTCGTTTATTTTAAGCGGAGTTTTGGCCACTGAGATTAAAGGCCGAAAATTTTTCCGGGCTTTGCTTTTCTTCCCCTACATCATTAACCCGGTTGCAGTCGCCATTTTATGGAGTTTTATTTATAACAAAAAGTGGGGTTTGCTTAATAACATTTTAACTGCCCTGGGGTTCCACGCGGTGCCGACTTGGACAAATCCGGAGGTTCTGTTTTGGGCGATTTTAGTGGCCTTAACCTGGATGTACACCGGTTTTTACTGCATTATCCTTTTGGCGGCCTTGGATCGGGTGCCGCAGGGGCTGATCGAATCGGCCAATCTTGACGGCGCCAACGAGTTTCAAATCTTTTTTAAAGTGAAAATTCCTCTAATCTGGGACGTTTTGGTCACTGCGTTAGTTTTTTGGGGTATAACCGCTATTAAAGAGTTTGCGCTCTTATTTACCTGGAATGGGGGTATTGATGTCCCCCCGGATGGGGCCACCAATTTGGCGGTTCAAATGTATGTGACCGCTTTTGGCAGAAGGGTCAACATTTTTCGCATGGGTTACAGTACCGCTATGGGAGTGATCATGTTCTTATTAGTGGCTGTACTCGTGCTCTCAATCTCCAGAATATTCAAACGGGATACCGTTGAATATTAGAAAGCGGGGCTAAAATGAACAGGAAACAGTTTTCCGTCAGGTTGTTCGACTGGTTTTCAAAGGGAGTTCTATACCTTTGGTGCGGTTTTTCAGTTTTTGCCTTTATCTGGATATTCATTAGTTCCTTAAAGACCAACCAGGAATTCTTCGCCAATACCTGGGGTATTTTCAAGATTCCGCAGTTTGTCAATTATATTAAAGTGTGGTGCAATTATAATCTCGGAGCCAACTTTTTTAATAGCCTTTTGGCGGTATCCCTTTCAGTGATAGGGATATTGGTGGTTTCCGCTCCGGCAGCCTATGCTTTGGCCCGGATAGAATTTCCCGGTCACCGTTTAATCGAGAGATTCTTTATATTGGGGTTGGGAATCCCTTATCAATTGCTGTTGGTTCCCTTGTTTTTTCTACTGTTTCGGGTAAAGCTGGTCGATAGTTTGTGGGGATTAGCTTTGGTTTATATAGCCCTCTCTTTACCTTTTACCATCTATCTGCTGATTGGTTTCTTTAAAACCTTACCCCATGAACTGGAAGAGGCGGCTTATATCGATGGATGCAGCCCAATTAAAACCTTTCTTCAAATTATGCTCCCTTTAGGGCAGGCGGGAATAATTTCAGCGGCCATCTTTAATTTTGTCGGATTATGGAATGAGTTTTTACTGGCCAACACCTTTATCCAGACCCAAAGTCACTTTACCCTTTCATTGGGTTTATATGGGATGCAAGGGTCGATGACTTACACCGGAGATTGGGTCAGCCTCTTTGCCGGGTTTACGGTGGTGCTTATTCCGACTTTAATTATTTATATTGTTTTATCCCGCCGTATTATTGAAGGTTTAACTCTAGGAGCGGTAAAAGAATAAATGGAGTACTTGGTTGGGTTTTGCAATCCCATGTCCGGTGCTTCTTTGACCGGGTAAAGCAACATCAGGACGTGGGGTCACAAAATAAAAAATAGAAAAGTGGAGGTGTTTTTAAATGGTGACTCACAAATTGTCGAAATGGTTTGGGTGGGTAATGGTACTAAGTTTGTTGTTTTCCTTAATGGCCGGTATTGGTCTGGCGGCGCCGAAAAAGATCGAGTTTGTTTCATTATGGAATGAGGGAGAACCTCAAGGGATCTATATGAAACAGATGGCCGCCGCCTTTGAGAAAGAGACCGGGATTAAAGTTGAACTGACTTTAGCTGGCCGTGATATTATGACTAAAATCAGAAGCCGGCTGCTGATGGGGAATCCTCCCGATTTAATCGATCAGGATTTAACCGAACTATCAGCGTCTTTACTATCCGGTCAAGGAGTTTTGGCTGCGCCTCTTGATAATTTCTTTTATAAAACCAAGGGTCCTGAAGGCCAGGCCAAAATGATGGACCTTTTCCCGGAAAACCTGGTAAAACTCTTTGCTAAAAACGGAAAACTTTATTTCTTCCCCTATGAATTTATAACCTCCGGCTTTTTCTACGACAAAAGCCTGTTTAATGCCAACGGAGTGACCGTTCCCAAAACCTGGAGCCAGTTTTTGGATGTGAACGAAAAGCTGAAGGCCAAGGGAATATCCCCATTAGCCGATGATGGAAATATCAGTTTTTATAACGCCTATTACTGGTACTGGATTAGCCAGAGAGTGAACGGTTCGGGAGCTTTCCACCGGGCTGCGGCCGATACTACGGGGGCTGCTTGGGATGATCCCGGTTTCCTTAAAGCGGCGCAAATGGTTTACACCCTCAGTAAAGGCGGCAAAAACTATTTCCAAGACGGTTATGAAGGAAGCAATTACCCGGCTTGCCAAGCAGACTGGGCCCAAGGGAAATCCGGCAGCATTCTCTGCGGCAGTTGGATCCCGGTTGAAACCCAAAAGCAAACAAAGACAGGTTTCAAATATGGCTTTTATCCATTTCCGGAAGTCGAAGGCGGAAAGGGAAAAATTACCGATGTGGAAGCTTACCTAATCGGTTTCGCCATCCCCAGTGCCTCCAAGAACAAACAGGAAGCCCAAAAGTTTATGGCTTTCGTTGTCCGGAAAAATAATGCCCAGAAATTCGCCCAGGATACCATTAATATGTCTTCCAGAAAAGACGTAGACTTCCCGGCGCTTTTAGCGGATATCAGGCCGATTGTCCAGAACGCCAAGACTTTCCACCGTTCTTACGACGGAGTCTGGGCGGATTATCCTGAATGGTGGGCTAATGTATTTTATCCGGCCGATAATAAACTATTCTTCGGTAAAATAACTCCGGAAGAATTTATCAAGGAAATTAAGAAAGCATCCATCGATTATTGGGCGAAGAAAAAATAACCGGCATATTTGAGCAATGCTGTGTTTTTAAGATGAAACCCGGTCGATCCGTTCGGCCGGGCCATCTTAAACAATAATAACGAAGGAAAAGGCAAAATCACCGTCTGTTAAATGCAAAACCATAAATTTAAAATATCGGGTGGCTCAAATCATGAATCATCGGGAGCGTTTTTTTAATTTACTGCAGAATAAAGAAATCGACCGGGTTCCTTTTTTCCCCGACATTACAACTTGGTATGAATGCACCCGCAAGGATGCCGGCGCTGAGGAGATTTTTGGGCCGGGTGTCTATATTCCGGATCATATTGATTTTCATCAACGGAAGAGCCGGCTTGCGGGTAAAATGGGGCGAATGACCTTTTTGGATTTTTACCGCGAATTTGATTGGGGTTTACCCGTCCATATGTATCAATGGTTTGAAGAGACTTATGACGAGACGGTTCAACAAAGTGTTACCAGGGAAGGAAATGCTAAAATAACCACGGTTACCACTCCCAAAGGAACTGTGCAGTCGAAGTCATTGCTGGCCGCCGATGGCTCCTGGGCCCCTAAAGAGTTTTTTATTAAAGAAATAAATGATATCGAAATTATCAAATATCTGTACGAGCATAGGAAAATTACCCCCCGTTTCGAGGTGGTCGAAGAGTTTTTACAGGAAACCGAGGGCTTCGGAGTTTGTGATTTGGTATTGTGGCGGTCGCCATTTGGTAAACTTCTCCACGACCTGATGGGTTTTGAAAATTTAGTTTATGCCTTATATGACCATGAAAGAACAATCAGCGAGTTTTTGGAATTCCTGGATTATCACTTTATGAAAATTATTGAATTGGCAACTAAAGCCCCGGCTAAATTGGCCATCATTTCGGATCACGCTGATGAAAACCTGATTTCACCAAAATTCTATAAAGACTATTGTATCCCCTATTATCAAAAAGTAACCGCCGTTTTACACGATAAAGGCAAATTCGTATCCACCCATTTAGACGGCAATTTTAAAGGATTCTTCCCCATTATTCATGAGGCCGGCTTTGATCTTTTGGATGGTTGCACCCCGGCGCCGATGTTCAACTACGAGGTTGAAGAATTAGCCACTATAAGCGGCGACAGTTTACATTGTTATTGCGGTGTACCGGCGACAATGTTTACACAGCGGTTACCCACGGAAGAAATAGTCGATTTTGGAATTAGAATAGCCGGGGCTTTTCGGAATAGGGTGATTGTTAATATCGGCGATATATTGCCCCCGGAGGGCGATATTCAGCAGGTAATTGAATTGGGAAAAGCGATAGCGGCCATTTAAAAAAGGAGAAAATTATCTTTATATTAGAGGCGGGCGATAAAATGTTCTACCTGGGCGTCGATGGCGGAGGGACCAAAACCGGCTTTATTCTTATCGATGATCGCGGCCGGATTATTTCCTATACCGTCAAGAGCAGTTGTTGTTACACACAAGTCCAGTTTGAAGGTTTTCAGAAGATTCTCCGGGAAGGAATCACCGAAGTCTGCGCCGGGGCCGGTATCGGCGTCCGGGAAATAAATTACTCCTTTTTGGGTTTACCGGCCTTCGGGGAGATTGAAAAAGATGCGCCCATATTAGAATCAATTGTCAGCGAACTTTTGGAAAGCGGTAATTTTAAATGTGGCAACGATGTGGAGGCCGGTTGGGCCGGTTCCCTGGCTTGCCGTCCGGGAATAAACATCGTCGCCGGCACCGGGGCGATTGGTTTCGGAAGGGACGATGCGGGAAATACGGCCAGGGCCAGCGGCTGGGGGGAATTTTGCGGCGACGAGGGTTCGGCTTACTGGTTGGGAAAACAGCTGATTTCTTTGTTCGGCAAAGAGGCCGACGGCAGGGAAGAGAAGACCCCCCTTTATGATATAGTCCGGCAAGAGTTGGGAATTTTCCGGGATTTCGACTTGATCGCGGTGGTTTATGATGATTTTAAGCTTAAAAGGGATGAAATAGCCAAACTGGCTGTCCTGGTATATAAGGCCGCCCTGCGAGGAGACGCGAAAGCACTGGCCTTATATGACCGGGCTGCTTACGAGCATAGTTTGACGGTGCGATCGATAATCCGGCAATTATGTTTCAGCCGGGAGGCGGATATTTTAGTGTCGTACTCCGGGGGAGTATTCAAAGCTGGAGAACTGATTTTAGACCATTTTCAAAGATATTTGCAGGGAGACCGGGTCCGGCTGATCAAGCCGGTTTTGCAGCCTGTTACCGGCGCTGCCCTTTACGCCATGATCTTGGACGGCAAACCCGCCGGGGAAAAACTGATTGCCGGACTTCAAGCACAGGAAGCGGTGAACATTCCCAAATGAAAGCCTACTTTGCCAAAGAGATTATCACTGAATCATGCTCTCTTTCCAATGCCTACCTGCTGGAGGATCAAGGTAAAATTGCCGGGATTGTTCAACAGCCGGCTCAAGGTGTCCCGGTGGTCGCTTACGAAGACTGCGCCATTGCTCCAGGCTTAATTGATGTTCATACCCATGGCGCCTTGGGCTATGAAACCGGGTTTGGCGCCAAAACCTCTCTGGCCAAATGGGCCGAATATCAAATTGCCCATGGAGTGACCGGGTTTTTACCGAGCACCGCCTCCATCCCCCTGGAGAGAATCAAAACAGCAGCCCAAGATATCCGGGAATTGAGCCTCCAACCGGGTTCAAACATTCTGGGGTTGCATCTGGAGGGGCCTTTCTTTGCCCCCGGCCCTAAAATCGGAGCCCAGAATCCCCAATATATACTCAAGGAATTTACCCCGGAATTCCGGGATTTTATAGCCGGGTACCGGGATGTAATTAAATATATGGCGGTTGATCCGGCCCTGGAGACGGCCGGGGAGATTGTCCCTTTCTGCGCCGGCTTGGGAATCAAGGTAGCGGCTGCCCATAGCGCGATTCTACATGAAGATTTTCTCAACCGGAAGGCCTGGGGCTTTTCGGCGATTACACATACATTCAACGGTATGGTGGGGTTGGACCACCGCCGTCCGGGTCTGGCTTACTCCGCCTGCATGGATCGGGATCTCTACAGTGAAATCATCTGTGACGGGTATCATGTAAGCTATCCCATGATTGAACTTTTCTTGCGTTTGAAGGGCTACCGGAGGGCGATTTTGATTACGGATTCGTTGCCGGCCGCCGGGATGTCTCCGGGCGAATATACCTTGGGGGACCTTAAGGTTAATGTAACAATTGATGGGAAAATTACCAAGGCCGACGGCGGACTGGCCGGCAGCACTTTAACTCTGGATCAGGCCGTGCGTAATCTGATCTATCGGCTTGAATTACCATTACATGAGGCGATTTATATGGCAAGCGCCGCGCCAGCCGCTATGTTGGGGATTGATTGTTTTAAGGGGAGTCTGAGTCCTGGCAAAGATGCGGATTTTATAGTTTTAGACTCCGGCTTAAAGGTAGTCGCCACTTATATTCAAGGCCGGCGGATGTTTCCGGCAACTATTGATTACATATGAAAGGGGTCAAGCCATGAATAACGATCTCCAGAACAACCCCTTACTCGATATAATAAAAGCCCAAAAAAGCGGCCGGGCGGTTGGGATCTACTCAGTTTGCTCAGCCCATCCTTTTGTCCTGGAAGCCTGCATCAAACAGGCCAAGTTTGATAACTCCCCGCTTTTAATAGAGGCCACTTCCAATCAGGTCAATCAATTCGGCGGGTATACCGGAATGACCCCCGGACGATTCGTGGCCTATATTCAGAAAATCGCCGCCAAAATGGATTTTCCATTTTCCCGGATTATTCTGGGCGGTGATCATTTGGGGCCAAACGCCTGGCAGAATGAGAACGCTTCCGGAGCAATGGCCAAGGCCTGCCAAATGGTCTCCGATTATGTGGCGGCGGGTTTTAAAAAGATTCATCTCGATGCCAGCATGCGCTGTGCCGATGATCCCGGCGGCCAGGGAACACCGCTTGCGGAGGAAACCATCGCTGCCCGTGCCGCCGAACTCTGTTCCGCGGCTGAAAGAGCTTACCGGGAAAACCCCACCGGAGCGCCACCGGTTTATGTCATCGGGACTGAAGTACCGGTTCCCGGGGGAATCCAGGAAAGCGAAGAGTCTGTTGCAGTTACGCGGCCGGAGGCGGCGGAGCGCACAATTGAAATCACCAGAAAAGCTTTTTATAATCGGAATCTTCAATCGGCCTGGGAACGGGTTATAGCCTTAGTGGTTCAACCGGGGGTCGAGTTCGGTGATGAGACGGTCTTTCATTACAACTCCGGGAAGGCCAGGGAGCTTTCGCGGACTATTGAAGCTTATGAGGGATTGGTTTACGAAGCCCATTCCACCGACTACCAGACCCAAAAGTCTTTGGCGGAATTGGTCAGGGATCATTTTGCCGTGTTAAAAGTCGGGCCTGCTCTGACCTTTGCCTTCAGGGAAGCGGTATTTGCCTTGGAAATGATGGAACTGGAGTGGCTTGCGGGGAAGAAAGGAGTTACTCTCTCCAGACTACGCTCCGTTCTGGACGACAAAATGCGGGCCAAACCCGTTCACTGGCAGAAACATTATCATGGCGATGAAGCATATCTTAACTTTGCCCGGAAATACAGTTACAGCGACCGTTCACGCTACTATTGGGGGGAACGGGAAGTGGATCTGGCGGTGCGGCGACTGATCGATAATCTTTCGCATTCGCCGGTTCCGCTTACTTTGTTAAGCCAGTTTATGCCGGAGCAATACCAGGCGGTGGCCGGCGGGGAGTTGGCCAACCACCCGGTCGATCTGATTCATCACAAGATTTTAAAGGTTTCTTCAGCTTACAGTGTTGCCTGCGGCGGGAAAAAATGATACAATTCTTAAGATTTCCACGATAGGTTGCAAAGTTGAGGAGGAAAACGGATGGATCTGGTTCCGCTAACGGAGTTATGGGCTATTAAGGAAAAAGGGGCGGTTTGCGGTTTTGACTTTATCAACCTGGAGTATGTGAAGGCGATTATGGCCGGGGCCGAAGAGTTGAACTCCCCGGTTATATTGATGGCCACCGAGGGCGGTATTAAATACGCCGGTCTGGAGTATCTGGCGGCCTTGGGGAAGGCGGCCGCCCAAAATTCCAAAGTACCGGTAGCGCTTCACCTCGATCATTGCACTAATTTCGATACTATTGTCAAAGCCATTAAAAACGGCTTCTCATCGGTAATGATCGACGCCTCAAAATTGCCGTTTGCCGAAAACCTGGCCTTAACCAAGGAAGTGGTCCGGGTGGCTCACGCCGCCGGAGTTTCGGTCGAGTCGGAGCTGGGACGGGTCGGCGGCAAGGAGGATAATATTAAGACCAGCAAGGCTGAAGAGCTGATGACCGACCCGGAGGAGGCGATACGGTTTGTGGCGGAGACCGGGATTGATTGTCTGGCGGTGGCCATCGGCACCGCTCACGGGTTGTATAAGGGGGAGCCTAAGTTAAACCTGGAGTTGCTCAAAAAAATCAAGTCGGTGATCGATGTCCCGCTGGTGTTGCATGGCGGGTCAGACCTGCCGGATGAGACGGCAAGGGCCACGGTAAGGCTGGGTATTCGAAAATTCAATATCTGGACGGATATGGCCGTGGCCCAAGTGACTTCTATCCGGAGAACATTGGCGGAAAACCCGGAGCTGCAAGACCCACGGAAACTTTTTACCCCGTCGATGAGCGCCATCGTTGAGGTAGTGAAGAAGAAGATTGCTTTAGTGAGTTGATTATAATCGTTTAAGATCGGGGCTGGCGAAAGTTCTTTGGGCGCGGCCCCGATTTTTTGATAAAATAGAGAAAAACAAGGGTTCTTGAAAGGGGTTCCGGTTTTATGAAGAGCATTCAAAAAGTGTATTTATCCGGCCTGGGGGCGATCGGCAGTTCCTATGCAAGCAGGCTGGTGGAGTGGGAGCCGGATTCTTTGGCAGTCATTGCCGGTAAAGAACGGATCGATCGCTACCGCAGAAACGGGATAACAGTCAACGGCAAATCTTATTCCTTTCGTTTTGTTGCCCCGGAGGCGGCTGAAGGCCCGGCTGATTTGATATTAATCGCCGTCAAACAGCATCATTTGGAGCAATGCCTTAAGGATATCCGTAATTTTGTCGGCCCAAAAACCGTTATACTTTCACTCTTAAACGGCATTACCAGCGAGGAGATTATCGGCCGGGAGTACGGTATGGAAAAAATGCTCTATTCTTTTGTGGTCGGGACCGACGCAGTCCGTGAAGGGACCAGCACCAGCTTTTCAATGCTGGGGACGATCGTGTTCGGGGAGAAAAATAATACGGTTTATTCGGAGAAGGTAACCGCGGTCAAGGAGTTGTTCGACCGGGCCGGGATTCCCTACAAGATACCTGAGGACATGCTCCGCGAGCTTTGGTGGAAGTTTATGCTGAATGTGGGGATCAATCAGACTTCGGCGGTACTAAAGGCTCCATACCGGATTTTTCAGCAAATAGGGGAAGCCCGGGAGCTGATGGTGATGGCCTCCAGGGAAGTGATTGCCCTGTCGCGGAAGATTGGGCTCAATCTGCAAGAAGAAGATATCGACAGTTATATCAAGGTTATCGATACTCTGGCGCCGGAGGGGAAGACCTCGATGCTCCAGGATGTGGAGGCCAAACGCCGGACGGAGGTGGAGATCTTCGCCGGGACAGTGATTCAATTGGGACGGCGATATGGGGTTGATACTCCGGTGAATGAGGTATTGTACCGGATGATCAGGACGCTGGAACAGATGTATTAAACAAGCGGGACATTGCCTGAACCGGGTCTTTCGGATTACCGGATTGGCGGGATTAAAATCATCAACTGGAAAATTCCGTTTTAATTGAAACCTCCTTGGTCTCCCCGCCAATCCTTTTAACCCTACGGTCCTGCAAATCCTGATTCAAACGCCTTTTCACTTAATCAAATTGCGCTCCAGGTTGACCAGGAAATCCTGAATATTGGTGACTATCGAGGTTACTTCCAGGGTCCCCCGGTCCCGCAGCTTGTTGACTGCAAACTCGGAGATGTCAACGCTATAAATATAGACCGGCCTTATTTTCCCCTCAACCAGCTGATAGGAGGGGGTCATATTCCCGGTGGCGATCGAATGCAGTTGAGTCGCCAGCCCCAGGACGGTAGTGGCCTTCCGGGTATGGACACGCATCGCGTCCTGGGCTTGATAGACATCCCTAATGACCCCCGGGAGCGGGCCGTCGTCCCGGATCGACCCGGCCAAAACCAACGGCACCTGCTTTTTTATACAGGTGCTGACCAGGCCGTTGTTTATATTTTCGGCCTTGACAAATTCTTTTAGGGAATCGTATTTCCGCGCTTGGTTAATCACTTCGAGATGATGATAATGGCCGTTGGGGCGGGAAACTTGAGTGTAAATATCCTGCCCCAGGGCGGTCCGGAAGATGGCCCCTTCAAGATCGTGAGTGGCCAGCGCATTCCCGCCCAAAACGGCATGGACATAACCATTTTCCACCAGTGACGTCATGGCTTTACGGGAGTCTGAGTCGAAGACCACCGCCGGGCCAAGGACCCAGACCACATAACCGTGGTCTTTTTCGTAGCGCAACAGGTCGTACAGCAGATCGTAATCCCGCGAGTAAGAGGTTTCGCGCGAACGGCCCGCCCGGAACGCGAAGACATCAGCCGCTCCTTGCGCATCTCGGAAGCAGTCGGCATGGAGGTAGATCCCTTCGCTGGCATCCTCGGCGCGTCCGAGAACGACCTGTTCGCCCGGTTCCAGCCGGCGGCCTTCCTTGACTTCGAGGCGATTGCCGTCCTGTAAAACAACCACACAGTCCATCCGGCTTTCCGCGGCCAAGAGCCACTTGCCGTTGACCTTATAATACTCCGGAAAGATGGTGGTCGCGTGAAAGTTATCCGGGGCTACCCCTTGACGGATGACAGTTCCGACCTGAACATCAGGGGCTTTTAAAAACCGCGTTTGGGAAAAATCCGGTTCCCGGTATTCGGGCAAAGCAAATTTCATTATAAGTCCCTCCAATCGGCTAATTATGAAAATAATTTTACCCCGGGCTTTGTGGGAAGAATGAAGGTCGCCCCTTATATCCGGAGGCATTTTATTTACTATTCTTTCTACCATATCTCCAAATATCCTTTTTTATTTATTAGAGCAAAGCCCGGCCGTTAATCGGGCAAAGGAGAAGACCATGAATCATCCGGTCTTAATTATCGACAAGGCCAAACTCAGGCACAACGCCGAAGTTGTTCTCAAAATGTGCCGGGAAGCCAATATTGAAGTCTGTGCCGTGACCAAGGCCTTTTGCGCCCATCCGGAAATTGCGGAAACGCTTATCGAAGCCGGAATAAATTGCCTGGCCGACTCCAGAATCCAAAATCTGAAAAAACTGCGCCGCTTGCCCATAACCAAAATGCTGCTGCGGATTCCAATGCTCTCCGAGGTGGAAGAGGTGGTCCGCTATGCCCAGATTAGTCTGAATTCGGAGCTTAAGACTGTTGAGGCGCTATCGGCGGCTGCTCTAAAAACCGGGAAAAAACACGGCATAATAATCATGATTGAGCTTGGCGACCTTCGCGAAGGAATTCTTCCCGGGGAGGCGGTGGAGTTCGCCGGGAAGGTTCTAGGGCTTCCGGGCGTGCAGCTTCTAGGAGTGGGAGTCAATTTAAACTGTCACGGCGGGATTATCCCCGACCGGAAAAACCTGGGACAACTGGTGTCGGTGGCCGGAGAGATTGAAGCGGAGTACGGGATCCGGTTGCAAACCATTTCCGGAGGCAACTCCGGCTCTTTTTACTTAGTAAGGGATCACCAAATGCCGCCCGGAATCAACCAGTTAAGGCTGGGCGAGGTTATTCTTCTGGGGCGGGAAACCTCGTTTCAGCAGAAGATCGACGGGCTATATACCGATGTTTTCACCTTTCAAGCCGAAATTGTGGAACTCAAGGAGAAGCCGTCGGTTCCCTATGGAGAAATGGGGCGCGACTCCTTCGGATTGAGGCCTGGCTTTCAGGATAAGGGGGTTATTAAACGGGCTATCGCCGCCTGCGGGAAACAGGATATCCTCTGGAACCAGCTCACCCCTCATCAGCAGGGCATCGATTTGATTGGAGCCTCCAGTGACCACCTGCTTCTGGATGTCACTCACGCCGGGAGAGACTACACCGTAGGGGATACCGTCGATTTTTCCTTAAGCTACGGGGCGTTGCTGGCGGCTTTTACTTCCGAATATGTCTATAAATATTGCATATAATATGGAATCATTAAGGAAATCAACCGGAACTCCGGAGAGATCAGCGGAATTATCTCGATTATCACCGAAATCGCCGAGAGGAAGCCATTTGGCGCTTAATGCCTCAATCGAAGCCGCCAGGCCGGAGTCCGGGGAAAAGGTTTTGCCGTGGTGGCCGGCAAAACAGGGAAGCTGGCGGAGCAGACCAAACAAGCGGCCAAAGTGGTCGCAGACTTGACCAATCAAATGACCGTCCGGCTTGAAGTAGCGGTTACATCCAGGCAGAATGGGCTGGAAAGGGTAGGAGACGGATTGAAGACAATATGGCCGGCGCCGAAGAGGTTTCGGCCGCCACAGAAGAACGGAACGCCGCCATTGAGAAAGTGGTAGCCGGTAATTTAAACCGGATTGCCGATGATCTGCGGCAATTGGTGGCTGTGTTTACGCTTCAAAAGGAATCTTAAAGGTAATTCAGGAGTTCAGCCATTGACAAGAGAATGATATCGGCTTTCGGAAATTGGCCGGAGACTAGTTTCTCCATATAGAGGGCGGTTTTCATCCCGCAATCCTTTGCCGGAACAATATCTTTTAGATAATCATTCCCGATCGCCAGACAATCGCTTGCCAAAACCCCCAGCCTGGTTGAGATCTCCGTGAAAAACCGCGGATCCGGTTTTTTATAACCAAGTTCTTTCGAGGTAAAAAAGTAGTGAAAATACTTCTTTAGATCCACTCTTCCCAAAGCCGCGCTCATTAAGCCGGCGTCCGAGTCTCCGGCGTTGGAAGCCACGCAACAAAGGTGATTGTTTTGTACTGCGGTCATCAACCCGGCTACCCCGGTAATTGCTTCCACTTTGGGCCATTTGACCATCGGCCCGCCGTACCCCGGAAAATCCCTCATCAGAGTATGGCCCCAGTCGAAGATGAGCGCCTTAACTTGTTTCAACTGCCTGTCTCCTTATTATACCAAGTTGCATTCAAACATACCTTTATCTGCTTATAAATGCTTATCTGGTATTATGACCGTACATTCAAAACTATTTATTTGAATGCACATTGGTATCACAGCGTTATCGCCGTGCCGGTTTTGCCTTCCAAGGCGTCTATTCCCTTGTAAAGGGAGGTGATGATGGCCTTTTTGCCCGTTTTGGCGAATAAGACCGCCGCTTGCACTTTCGGCAGCATGCTGCCCGGGGCGAAATGGCCCTCGCGGATATAATTTTCGGCTTCGGCGACGGTCAAGTGATCGAGATCCCGCTGGTTGGGTTTTTTATAGTTGATGGCCACTTTTTCGACTTCGGTAAGGATCAACAATATATCGGCCGCGATATCCTCGGCCAGCCTTTCGGCGACCAAATCCTTGTCAATAACGGCGGCTACTCCCTCCAGTAGGCCGTCCTCCCGTTCGATGACCGGAATCCCGCCTCCGCCTCCGGTGATGACAATAGTGGTGTTCCAAAGGTCTTGCAGGCAGGAGATTTCCACGATCCGTTTGGGGGAGGGGGAGGCGACCACCCGGCGCCAGCCCCGGCCGGCGTCTTCCCTCATTATATAACCGTTTTCGTCGTGGAGCTTTTTAGCCTCCTCCTCGGTATAAAAGGGTCCGATGGGCTTGGTCGGATTTAGAAAAGCCGGATCGTCCTTATCCACCACTACCTGGGTGATAATGGTGACAACCGGGGTTTTGCGGTTGCGCTTGTTTAATTCATAACGCAACGCTTGTTGAATATGGTAGCCGATATAGCCCTCGCTCATGGCGTCGCAAACGTCGAAGGGCATCGGCGGGGTGATTTTGGCGGCCGCTTCCGAAGCCATGACGATCCGGCCGACCTGCGGCCCGTTGCCGTGAACAATGGCGATTTCGTATCCTCTGCAGCTCAGCTCGGCGACATGTTGGACCGTTTTCCGGACCACCGCTAGTTGCGCTTCGGCTGTGGCGGGAGTTGTCGGATCTTGAAGCGCGTTTCCCCCCAAGGCTACTACCACTTTTGTCGGAGCCATTCTTCTCCCCCCATTTGTTGCAGTTATTTGATTATAAAGGCAGAATAGTAAGTATTTAGAATGTAAAAAGTAAAGTTAACCCTCCAACCCTTGCTAACTATTTAAATATCTTTTTTAAAAGATAGACCTTTTGTAGAATCGACGAGGGATTAATAATGAATTTTAAAGGGTTAATTGGGTCAACCATCCCAAACCCCTCCTCAAGGAGGGGCTTTAAAGATTTAATTGCGGGGACATCACGCGCCCCGGCAGCATTCGCATGCTGCACTTGCGTAAAACTCAGATTGATGAAGAATAAAGAGCGAAGTTTGAAGTGTGAAATAAAACCACTAAGAAGTTTCTGATCTACGTAAAACCCTTAAATGAAATAAAACTTAAAAATCTTCTTTGGCGGAAAGTGTATGTAGTCCGGCGCCTTAACCCGGATGCGGTAAGCCGAACTTCCTTAGTTTCCATGGATTAAAGTTAGTCAGCATTCGTGTCATCAAAAGCGGTGAACTCTCTCGATTCTTATGGATTACAAAGTCGCCACCAGTACTGCCTTAATTGTATGCATTCTATTCTCGGCTTCGTCAAACACCACTGAATGCCTGCTCCGGAAGACCTCATCGCTGACTTCCCGGATGTCATAGCCTTTTTCCTGCATCTCCTTGGCCAGCTTGGTTTCGAAATCGTGAAACGCCGGCAGGCAGTGCTCGAATATCACATCGGGGTTTCCGGTCTGGCGCAGCATATCCATGGTTACCCGGTACGGAGTTAACAGCCGCACTCTCTCCGGGATCTGCTCCTCTTCACCCATGGAGGCCCAAACATCCGTATAGATGACGTCCGCTCCCCGGACCTCGGCTATGTCGCTGGTAAACTCGATGGTGGCCCCGGTTTCCCGGGCCACTTCCCGGCAGCGCTTGAGAATATCCTGACTGGGAGCCAATTCTTTGGGACCCAGGGCTAGAAAGTTCATTCCCATTTTAGAGCAGCCGTACATCCAGGCATAAGCCATGTTATTCCGGGTGTCGCCGGCGAAGACCACCTTTACTTTGTTCAGCGGTTTGGCCACATGCTCTTCGATGGTCATCATATCGGCCAAAATCTGGGTGGGGTGGTCGACGTCGGTCAGCCCGTTCCAGACCGGTACACCGGAATATTTGGCCAGATCTTCGACGACCGACTGCTGGTAGCCGCGGTACTCGATACCGTCGTAGAACCGGCCGAGCACCTTCGCCGTGTCCTCCAGCGATTCCTTTTTGCCCATTTGCGAGCTCCCGGAATCCAGGAAGGTGACATGGGCCCCTTCCTGGAGGGCCGCTACTTCGAAAGCGCAGCGGGTGCGGGTGGAAGTCTTTTCAAAGAGCAGCACGATGTTTTTGCCTTGCAAAAGGTAGTTGCAGATTCCCGCTCTTCTTTTGGCCTTTAGATCATGGGCCAGATCCAACAGGTGCCGGATCTCCAGCGATGAAAAATCCATCAGCGACAGGAAGCTTCTTCCTTTAAGATTGATTGCCATTAACCATCAACTCCGATTTGTTTTCGTTAAACTACATGTAATAATTAATATCGTAATTGGTAGTGAATATTCTGTCAACCCTCCAGCCTCCTAATTGGAAAACTTTGTACCGCAAGCCCTAAAGCTTTTTCCCGCGAAGCCAAACATTTACCTCCTCAGTGGATAGGAGGGCTGAAAGGATTGCCGGATTATCCCCGCCTTTTCCCGGCCAACCCTTTTTCTTGCACAAAGTCGGCGATGATCTCCTCCAGGCTCGGAAGGCCGATTTCCTGTAAATCGTAATCGACCCGGGTATTGGGTTTGTCGATCTTGATAATCCGGTTCAAATCGATGGGGGTGGCAATCACGATAGCGTCGCAATCGGTATTGCGGATAGTAGCTTCAAGGTCCTTCTTTTGCTGATCGCCATAGCCCATGGCCGGCAATAACTTGCCGATGCCAGGATAGATCCGGAATGTTTCCGCCAGCCTACCCACCACGTAAGGCCTGGGGTCAACCAGCTCCTTGGCGCCGAACTTCTGGGCCGCCACGGTTCCGGCTCCGATCTTCATCTCACCGTGGGTCAGGGTCGGGCCGTCCTCGACCACCAGGACCCTTTTCCCTTTGATCACTTCCGGGTTTTTCACCCTGAGGGGCGAAGCCGCGTCGACCACAATTGCTTTGGGGTTGATTTTTTGAATGCTCTCCCGGACCGTTTGAATATTCTCCGGCGAAGCGCTGTCGATTTTGTTAATAACCACCACATCCGCCAGCCTCAAGGTCACCTCGCCGGGATAATAGGACAACTCATGGCCGGCCCGGTGCGGATCAGTCACGGTAATCATTAAATCCGGACGGTAAAAAGGGAAGTCGTTGTTGCCGCCGTCCCAGAGAATCACGTCGCAGCCGTTAGGATCGTTTTCGGCCTGCCTTAAAATGGCTTCGTAATCGACCCCGGCATAAATAACGTTGCCGCGGGTCACATGCGGCTCGTATTCTTCCATCTCCTCAATGGTGCATTTATGTTTCTCCAAATCCTGTATCGAGGCGAAACGCTGCACTTTCTGGGCCATCAGATCGCCGTAAGGCATGGGATGTCGGACCGCCACCACTTTTAAGCCCTGTTTCAGCAACAGTTCGACTACCCGGCGGGAGGTCTGGCTTTTGCCGCAGCCGGTGCGTACCGCTCCCACGGCGATAACCGGCTTATTGCTTTTAATCATCGTCTTTTCCGGCCCTAAGAGCATGAAGTCTGCCCCCGAGGCGTTGACCAAAGCACTCATACCCATTACATGCTGGTAAGAGACGTCGCTGTACGAGAAGACACAGATTTGGACTTTAAATTCCTTGATTAAGCGTGTTAAATCTTCCTGGGCGTAGATGGGGATTCCGCTTGGATAAAGTTTTCCGGCCAATTCCGGCGGATATTTGCGGTCGTTGATATCCGGAATCTGGGCGGCTGTAAAGGCAACCACCTTATAATTGGCATTGTCCCGGAAATAAGTATTGAAATTATGAAAATCTCTACCCGCGGCACCGATAATTATCACGTTTTCCATTGAATTTAACCTCCGTTAGACTTCAAATATGACGCGTCATTTGGCAGCTCCATTTTCATTGTAGCCTAGAAACGCCAAATTACAAAGAATCATTTTCGCTATTAGCCAATTATAAACCTTATTTGGCGTGGGTATGCAGGAGTATGCGCCGGTATGTGCAGGTATGCCTGAGTATGCGCTGGCGGGACCCGGGAAAAGAGGATTTAGCAGGGAGAAAGGTTCAGATTGACTGCCCGGTTTTGGCTGAAAAAATAATTATGCATTAAAATCAAGGGAAAAGTAAATTATCACCTATCATTAGGGCCGATGGGAGACTTTCCCACCGCCCCCGGCTCCTCCAGGAGGCGCTTTTTGAACCGCGCGAAAAATAACCAAAAACGCGCCTGGAAGCTATGTTTCCCGGACCCTCCTTCATTCATCCGGGGAAGGGCCAGGGATGGGCGGGCTTCAATGAAGGGCTTTTGCAGAAGTAAGATGGAAGGTTGGCGGGATTTTCGTTTACACAAAATTTGAGACTTCCCAAAGAGAATTTGAATTATTCTCCGCAGAATAAAAATTATTCTCCGGAGAATTGGAATTATACTTCCGGGAATCACCGAGATTCTCCTGAGGATCTCAGAGGCTCTCCCGAAAATCTCCGCAATTCTCCGGAGGATCTCCAGGACGCTCCCAAGAGTCTCCGGAACACTCCGGAGTATCCCGCTAATTCTCCGAAGTGTCAAAATTATTCTCCGGAGAATCAGATCTATTCTCCGGAGAATCTCCAAAATTCTTTGGAGAATTTAAGAGATTATCCGGAGTGAAAATAAAATCCGGAGCGCCTTACGGGGCGCCCCGAATCTTTGGCGGGGTTTTAAATTCGCAGTCACTAATCCTAAGGCTCTGAAGGGCAGCTCCCCGAGTAAACCTTTATTGAAAAAAGAACTTTTATTATAAAGCGAAATTATGTGTATTTTTAACAGGATTTGGTCAACAGTTACAGAATTATTTTATTAAATATTTTCCGCCTATTTAAAGGTATTATATCCCAGGAAACCAATGCCAGTGTGGGAATAGCTTAACGGTAATAATTCATTTGAAAAAGAGTGGTCTGTTGCCTTACTTACAGTCTTATGCTTTATTGGAAGACGGGGTTGATTTACGCTATGTGAAAGAATTGCCGGGTCATAGCCGACTTGAGACTACCATTTACACTCATGTAATTCAAAAGAATAAAAAAAACCGTTCACCTTTGGATAACTTTGTTATTGGGAAAATTTAGGGCTAAGTGATACGACAAAACGATCAGAATAGCGGTAATAGAAACAATTATTTCGTCCAAACAGTCGAATACTACTAGTTAGTCGAGGTTTCAGGCACGCCGGGAACCCGTGACGATATCTAAAATGTGACAGGAAATAGCTTCGGCCATCCGGGCCTCACAAATTGTTATATATGTAACTAAATGTTGTCAAAGACAAATAACCCGAATAAATGGTTGCCTGTAATTCATTTGATCTGCTGGGGGCATTGGGGTGGGGAAATTAATTGGGTGTTTTTTAGTTTCGTTGATTTGCATCGCGGTGTTTCTTCCAGGGGTAACGTTGAGTCAAAATCAACCGGATAAAAAGGTGTCAAGTTTATCCAATTATTCGGGTTATTCTTCAATGATTTACAATAAATGGCAACGTTCATCCCTATATGTGCAGGTACGGGATGGCACAAAACTAGCTGTTGATATTTACAGGCCGGTTGATAAGGGTAAAGTGGTCAATGATCCCTTGCCGGTAATATGGATGCATACCTGTTACCAACGAGTCATGACTTACTCGTTTTTTAATATTGATTTATTAAAACAATTTCCTCATTTAAAAACTTTGATTCAACATGGGTATGTATTGGCGTCAGTTGATGTTAGAGGTACAGTGTTACTGCTACTGTATAATGTCCATTACTTGCTACTATGTGGTGACCGGAATTTGACGGGTTAATGTCCGGTTTAACGCTCATCGAAAGATATACAGTTTCCTGTGTAGTTGAAATTTCC
>JBLNCU010000193.1:0-19102 GCA_050260935.1 Bacillota bacterium | reverse complement strand
CTTGATTCCCACCGCCGCTACCCCTTTGCCGATCCCTTGCTTGACTTTGCTAAATAATTCAGCCATTGTCTGTTCTCCTTTCCAAAATGCGCATCAGTCGCTAGAATCATGTATATGCGGTAGGAGCGGGGTAATAGACCGGTTTAAAAATAAATAAGGCCGACCAGCTACCTATGGTCAGCCTTATTGTTATAATCTATCAAGCCACTTCCCGGGGAGGAGCGGCTAAGAAACGAATTTTCGGATTTTTCTCCTGGACCATCCGGAAAGCCCATTCACTACGGAAAAGCGCTACCGGCCGTTCCTTGACATCTTCAAGCAACAGGTCTCCCTGGAGGTCGATTCGGGACTTGGCGGTGATTCCTTCCCCAACCAGCCAGCGGGCCATTATATAGTTTAACGGATGTAACTGGATCTCAGCCCCATATTCATTTTGAAGCCGGTAACGCAGCACATCGAACTGCAAACTTCCTACCACACCGGCGACGAAGGATTCAAAACCGCTGTCCGGCTGATGGAAAAGTTGAACCGCACCTTCCTGGGCCAGTTGGGTGATACCCTTGATAAACTGTTTCCGTTTCATGGTGTCGGCCGGTTGAATCCTGGCGAAGAGCTCCGGCGGAAAAACAGGAAAATCCTCAAACTGCAATTTGGCATTCCCGGCGCAAAGGGTATCGCCGATGGCGAAAATACCGGGGTCAAAAAGGCCGATAATGTCCCCGGGGTAAGCCTCGTTGACAATCTCCCGCTCCTGAGCCATGAATTGCTGGGGTTGGGCCAGTTTCACCGGTTTTCCGGATTGCAGGTGGAGAACGGTCATGCCCCGGTTGAAAACGCCGGAACAGATCCGGATGAAAGCTAGCCGGTCGCGGTGGGCCGGGTTCATGTTCGCCTGAATCTTGAAGACAAAAGCGGAAAAGTTTTCCGAATCCGGTTGCACTTCACCGGTGGAGGTTTTCCGGGGAAGCGGCGCCGGAGCAAGCTGTAAAAATTCCTCCAGGAAGGGCCGGACTCCGAAATTGGTCATGGCGCTGCCGAAAAACATCGGGGTTAGTTCGCCGCGCAAAACCCGGGACAGGTCGAAGGCTTCCCCGGCGGTGTCCAAAAGCTCGATATCATTGCGGAGCGTTTCGTGGATCTCCGGTCCCAAAATGGCGGTGAAGGCCGGATCATAGGCGCTGCCGATGGCGGACTGCATAACCCATTGGCCGTGGGAACCGCTGTTTTCAAAGAGCTCGACCTGAGACTGCTGCCGGTTATAAACCCCCTTGTAATCGCCATTGATTCCTACCGGCCAGTTCATCGGATAGGAGACAATCCCCAGCACCTTTTCAATCTCTTCCATAAGTTCAAACGGATTTTTGCCGTGCCGGTCGAGTTTGTTGACAAAGGTAAATACGGGGATTCCCCGCTGTTTACAAACTCTGAACAGTTTAATGGTCTGTTCTTCAACTCCTTTGACGGCGTCAATCAGCATGACGGCGCTATCGGCAGCCATCAGGGTGCGATAAGTGTCCTCGCTGAAGTCCTGATGGCCCGGGGTATCGAGAATATTAATCTTAAAACCGTTATATTCAAATTGCAGAGCGCTAGAGGTCACGGAAATACCCCGTTGTTTTTCAATCTCCATCCAGTCAGAGACGGCATGGCGCTGCGTCTTGCGGGCTTTAACCGAACCGGCCAGATGGATAGCGCCGCCGTACAGGAGCAATTTTTCGGTGAGGGTGGTCTTGCCGGCATCGGGGTGAGAGATGATGGCGAAGGTCCGGCGCCGTTTGATTTCGGTTTTTAAAACTTCTTTAACTTCAGGCATGAATATCCTCCATTAAAAAACATAAAAAACAATCAGTTCAAATTGATCGACAAAAAAATATTATACCTGATAACTCCGGAATTGCGCAATAGGGGGGCCGAAAGTTAGGTGATAGACGGACCACGGAGTCTCCGTGTCTCTGTGGCAGAACTTTATTAGCCACGGAGACACAGAGAAAGGACTGATAGTTCCATAGAAGTTATATTTATTTGGCTGGATTGGACGATTGGCCAAATCCGGCTTTTTGTTTCCGTGCTTCGTCCGGAGGCCTTTCAGGCTTTTTTTCGTAAAAATATGGAATCAAAGCAGGTATTTACCGCCTAAGAAGGAGTGCTGCTACGGGAACTTTTGGCCGGTCGGTCACGATGAGATGATAAGACAAGATATAACGCACCGGGAAAAACCTAAATGTTGAAAAGGGGAATAGAAAATGAAGAAGAAAACAGCCGCCGTAATCGGGGGAATTGTGGTCTTGGCGGCGAGTTTCTGGCTGATTTTTAAGCCTCATTCCGCTAAGAATTTAAACCGGGAGTATGATTTTTACTCCGTCAAACGGATGGATCTGAGCGAGAGAATCGACGCTACCGGAAATGTGCTGGCTTTGGAGAAAAAGGACCTCTATGCCGATTATGACGGCACGGTGGAACGGGTTAATGTTAAAGCCGGGGATAAGGTAAAAAAAGGCGACATTTTACTCTCCATCACCTCCGCGACCTTAAAGGAACAGTGGCAGGAGGCTAATTCCAATTTAAAGCAGGCTCAGGTAAATTTAAGTCAGGCCGCCGCTCAACTGGCCACCGAAATAGCGATTAACCGGGTCTCCACCACCAATGCCATGCAATTGGAGAATCAATACCATCAAGTAGCCTTGTACAAGGAGCAGGTTAACCAGGTTCAGAAGAAACTGGATGCTTTAAACGCCAAAAATGACGGTTATTATGTCGCTAACAATGAGCAATTATTTATCCGGGCCCCCTTCGACGGTGAAGTAGCCTGGGTTGACGTCAATCAGGGGGATCGCATATCTCCGCAAATGGTTTTAGCGACGGTAATGAAACCGGATGCATTGGGAGTCGAGGCCATGATCGATCAGAACGATATCAATCTGGTAAAGATTGGCCAAAAAGCGCTGGTTACCGGTAAAGACAAGGAACAAAGCCAAAATCCGGGGCAGGTGACCGAGATCAGTTCCATGGGCCAAGCCGAGCAGACCATCACCGGTCAAACAACGACCTCGACGATTTTAGCTACGGATGGAGTTATCGATTTCCCGGTACGTATAAAATTGGCCGCTGATTCGAAAGGGCTGAAGCCTGGAATGTCGGTGGATGTCACGGTTTTAGCCAACGAACGCCCGAATGCACTAGCCGTACCAGCCGGCAGCGTCGTCGAGAAAAACGGCCGGGCCACGGTAAAGGTCCGGCGGAACAATCGGCTGGTCCCGGTAGATATCGGGTTGGGTTTGAACCATGGTAAATTCTGGGAAGTTACTTCCGGTTTAAAAGCGGGTGACCAGGTAGCTGTGGCCAAACCGCTTGCAACGGCGCAGCAACCGGTGGTTTTTGGCGGCGGACGCCGTACCGGTATGCCGGGTTTCGGGAGGTAGAATAAGATGATCGAGATCAACAAGCTTGATAAGGTGTACCGTGATGGCGACATTGAAGTCCAGGCCTTACAGGAGGTTTCCCTGACGGTTGAAAGAGGTGAGATGGTAGCGGTCATGGGACCGTCGGGATCCGGGAAATCGACCTTTATGAATATTCTTGGTTGTCTGGACCAACCGACTGCCGGTTCCTACCGGTTGAACGGAAGGGAAGTAGCCCGGTTAAGCCAGCGGGAGCTGGCGGTTCTCCGCAACCGGGAACTGGGTTTCGTTTTTCAGTCTTTTAATCTATTACCCCGGTTAACCGCGATTCAAAATGTGGAATTACCCTTAATTTACGCCGGAGCGCCACCACAGACCCGGGGAGAGCTGGCCAAGAAGGCCCTGTTCAAAGTGGGCTTGGAACACCGCCTCCATCATAAACCCAAAGAATTATCCGGCGGCCAGCAACAAAGGGTGGCTATAGCCAGGGCCCTGGTAAACAGGCCGCAATTGATTCTGGCCGATGAGCCCACCGGCAATCTTGATTCCCAGTCTAGCGTGGAAATTATGGCTTTGTTCCAGGAACTGCATCAAACGGGCATAACCGTGGTGCTGGTAACGCACGAACCGGATATTGCCGAGTTTACCCAGAGAATTATCCGTTTCCGGGACGGCCGGGTTATCGCCAATGAGGCGATCCGGCAAAAATCAGCCCTGAAGGTGGCCGTATCGTGAAAATTACTGAAAATGCCTTAATGGCGGTTAAAAATCTTCAGAGTAACAAGGTGCGCTCATTTCTAACCATGCTGGGAATTATCATCGGGGTGGGCGCGGTGATTACTATGGTGTCGTTGGGTGATGGGGCCAAACAGCAGATTACCCAGAAGATTACGGCGATGGGCTCCAACTTGATCACCGTCTCACCGGGGAGAAACAGCGCCGGTGATATTAACAACGGCACGGTAACTCTTTTGCGGGATTCGACGGATTATGTGAAAACGATAGCTCCGGCGGTCAGGGGCAGTAAACCGGCGGAAGCCGGGAGCGATAATCTTGATGTCACCGTTATCGGCTGCACTCCGGAATACGCCACGGTCCGGAACTATCAAGTCGCCTACGGCCATTTTATTAATAACGAAGAGCTTTCCACCAGTGAGCGGGTGGCGGTGATCGGATCTTATCTGGCGGAACAGTTATATCCAGGCCAAAATCCCATTGGAGAAGAGATCAAAGTCGGCGGGGTGCGCCTGGAGGTAACTGCTGTTTTGGTGTCCAAAGGGGGCAACAGCGATAACGTAGTATTGATGCCTTTAACAACCGCCCAGGAGCGGATCTTCGGTAACCACAATCTCAATGAAATTAATATCCAGGTAAGCAAGGCCGAATATGTCGATTACACTTATAACCAGGTTGAACAGGCCTTAATGAATGAATTGAAGGATGAGAACAAATTTACTGTTTTTAACATGGCGGAGGTTTTGTCCACCGCCCAGGATATGACCAAGATCATGACTATGCTACTGGCGGGGATTGCGGCTGTATCGTTGCTGGTCGGCGGGATCGGAATCATGAACATCATGCTGGTATCGGTGACCGAACGGATCCGGGAGATCGGGATCCGCAAAGCTATCGGCGCGCAACCGGAGGAGATTTTAATCCTTTTTTTGATTGAGGCGATTACCTTGAGTCTGATCGGCGGGGCGGTAGGGATCGCCTGGGGCGGGGCCTTGGCTTTGCTGATAGGCAAGCTGCTCGGCTGGGTGATAACAGTCTCAATATCGGCGGTACTGATTGCCTTCATCTTTTCGCTATTGGTGGGACTTTTCTTTGGAGTCTACCCGGCCTACAAGGCTAGCGGGTTAAATCCCATCGAGGCCTTAAGGCATGAGTAAAAACTTGACCGGTTTCTTTTTTCGGGAGTTTATGTTAGAATAAAATAGGTTGGATTTTAATGGGATAAAATAGTTTTATTATTTATCCCTGGAACTTTTCGGAAGATCCCGGCCGGGAGCAGTTTCTAACAACTAAAGAAATGAAATGGCGATTACTAAACGCTCCGTTGATGGGGCGTTTTTTGTTGTTTGCCGTGAAAAAATTATGCCTAATCAAACCCAATATTTAGTATTCTTTGAATAGTAAAGGGGACGGAAGTGTCAATGATAATTTAGATTATTTTCCCAACTTGAAAATCGCCAATATGGATCAAAACAAGCGAAGCATAACGATTCGGGATTTATTGACCATGTCCGCCGGAATTGATTGGAATCCGGCGTCTTAAATCTGTGAGACACTTAGGATTTTGGGGTGATTGAAATGAAGCGGAAAAGGCGAAAATGGCAAACCCTTTCCGAAAAATACCCACCCTCCGAACCTTGCAGCTGTGATATATGCTTAAATTATTGCCGGCGTCCCGGTTGGTGGACTGTGAAAGAGGCAAGTAAAGCGATTGATGCCGGTTACGCCAACCGGATGATGCTTGAAATATCTCCGGAGATGTCTTTTGGCGTGCTTTCCCCGGCGTTTAAGGGGTGTGAGGGAGGATTGGCCTTAAACATTCATGCCAAAAGGGGCTGTAACTTCCTTAAAAATAACTTATGTGAGTTGTACGGCACCGGTTTTATGCCTTTGGAATGCCGGTTTTGCCACCATGAAAGGGCTGGTCTAGGGAGTTTCTGCCATTCGGATCTTGAAAAGGATTGGAATACGCCTGCCGGTCGAAGCTTAGTCGTCAAGTGGGGGCAACAGACCGGTTTATGGGAGTGCGGCCGGTCATTTCCGGCGCCAATAATCTGAAACGATACGGCATAAATTAGTATGACTTAATCATGAGGGGAGCAGCAGAAAATGAAAGAGAACAACGGTTTTTTAGGCGGCGTTTACGGCATGGCTTTTATCGGCGCGGCGGTCTATTACATCCAGCACTCAACGACATTTTGGGGCGGGGTTCTTGGTGTTTTAAAAGCCCTTGTCTGGCCGGCGATGCTGATCTACAAATTGTTGGAACTGTTGAAAATGTGACTTATAGGGATGGAGCTTTGTTGTAAGGTAGTATTGAAATTTATTATTTTTCCGGAACCGGAAATTCGTTGCACGTGGCCCGGAAGTTCAAAAACGGCTGCCGGGAACAGCTCTGCCGCCAATGGTAAGCCTTAAAAATTCTTAATGCCCTTAAGGCTTCCAGTAAAAAGGGCAGCTAATTTCAGATCCAATTCTAGGCCTTTAACTATTACTATACAGTTTTCAAATGCAACCGTTTCTTTACTTGGTTCACCAGCATCATCAACTCCTCCATCTTCAAAAACCAGGCGACAAGGAGATAGATAACCCCCCCAACAGCCATTCCCAAGGCAATTTGTACCGCCGCTTCCAGATGGCCGCTTAGATGTTTGCTCAACGGGGCGGTCAGCCACAGCGCCGCCAAGATCCCGATTCCCATTAAAATCGCGGCCACGGCCGATTTGCAGAAGGACTTTAATATTTGATACCCGCGCATCCCCCCGATCTTCCGCCGGAGGATCGCCATTAACAATAACATATTGGTCAGGCCCATGATGGTAAAGGAGATTCCAAAGCCGCCCACGCCTAGAGAGGTGTATTTTAAAAATACCCAGTTAAAAAAGATGCTTGATGATACCGAAATAAAACTGACTACTACCGGTGTCCGGGTGTCCTGCAGGGCATAAAAGGCCCGTGGCATCATTAGGATGGCCGCATGGGCAAAAAGAGCCAGACTATAGAAGAGCAAGGCGTAAGTTGTTAACATGGTATCGTGGGGGGTAAATTTTTGCCTTTCAAACAGTAATTTGACAATTGGATACCGGAGCACAATTAAACCGACTCCGGCGGGAACCATGATAAAAAAGATGGTCCGCAGCGCCAGCGACAAAGTTTCCTTATAGTGGCTCATTTTTTGCTCCGTCACCAGACTGGAGAGGAGGGGAAAGAAAGCCATGGCGATGCCGGCGGCGAAGATTCCGATCGGCAGTTGGATCAGGCGGGTAGCGAAACGGATCGCCGTTATCCCCCCTTCCGGCAGCGCCGAAGCCATCGCCGTGGTAGCCCAGATATTCACCTGATCGGCTGAGAGGCCAATCAAAGCGGGTACCCATAAAAGCAACATCTTTCTAAAACCGGGGTTTTTCAAATCGATGTAGCCGAACCGGTAATAACGCCCCCCGCATCTCGGCAGGAAAAACAGTTGAATGAGGAAGTTGCCAATGGCGCCCACTAAAACCCCGATGGCCATCCCTTTAATGCCGTATCGTGAACCTAAAACGAGGGCTCCCGCAATAATGCCGATGTTATAAATGTTCGGCCCCAGGGCGGGTCCTAAAAAGAAGCGGTAGGAGTTTAAGATTCCGCCCATTAATCCGGCCAAAGCGGTAAAACAAACCGCCGGGAACATAATCTTTGTCAAACTAATCAACAGCCCCATCTTGTTTGGGGGGAAATGGGGCGCTTCCAAGGGTGACACCCATTGGGTGAAGATAACCCCCAAGATAGTGATGGCGGCTAAAATAAGGGCTACGATATTAATGAAAGTGCTGGTCATCTTCCAGCCTTCTTCTTCCTGGCCCTTGGTCAGATACTCGGTGAAAACCGGGATGAAAGCGGCTGACAGCGCTCCGCCCACCAGCAAATAATACATCGTGTCGGGGATGATGAAGGCGGCAAAGAATGAGTCGGTTTGAAAACGGGTAAATAGGCTTCCCGAAAGGGTTTCCCGGATAAATCCCAATATCCGGCTGATAAGAAACATCATTGAAATCATGCCGGCCGCTCTGGCGGCCTGCCTGGTAAATTTCTCCTCCATGGGGCTCCCCTTTCCCTTAAAAATCACACCACTTATTTTACCGTAAAAAGATCAAAATAACATCAGAATTAAACAGAAGTTTACAAAAGATCGTTTTCCCGGCAACTTAGGAGAGAAGCTCCAGAAAATAGTGGAATTCCCGTCCCGGGCAGTTTACAAAGGGTTTGATTTCTTTAAAGGTTTTGATAATCTCCCAGGAGTCTATCAACTGAATCAGTTGCTCCCTCCCGGTTTCCGGACAGAGCCGGATAAGCTCAGCAAAGTAGGGAAGAAGATGTTGGTAGATCATTTCCGGGAGATAGTCGTCAATGAACTGATTGATTATTATTCTGGAAGGAATCTCCGGCTGTTTAACCTCAAGTTGAGTATAGTTTTTATCCTTAATGGCCGGGATGGCTATTTTCTGTAAGATTTTTAGTAGAATGTTAGGCATTTTCAATGGAGCATAAAGGGAAGGTAACTTTTCCATGCTCCGGAGGTCCCAGACGTGAGTCGCCACGTCGAACGGGTTTTGATATATTTTACAGTCCGCCCCCAAAAACCGGTTGGAATGAGAAGCGAAAGGCCCATTCCCGGCAGTCGGCCCGGCAAACCCATACACTTTCCAAAGAGGTTTAGCTTGTCCGGCCGGCCAGTGGTCATGCAGATACAAAGCCAAAGCCGGAGCCATCGCGCCGCCAAGACTATGCCCGGTGAAATAAATGGTAACCGGTGTGGTTGCTCGTTTAACTTGATTTTGGAGAAAGGCGCCTATAGTAATGCCATTATCCGTTAAAACGTTCACCAATATCGCCAAAGCGTTATTACTCGCCAGGGAGACAGCGGGAGAACCGGCAAGTGGTTGTGGGGGCGGCAGAACTCCTTCCCAGGGAACCAGGTCCCAGCTGACCATTGACTGAACCAATAAATCGTGAAAGATCCAGTCGGTTAGTGTCAGGGGGGTAGTGCCCCTGATTACCACATAAAAGCTGGCCGGCTCATCCATACTCCGGACGATGAAGGCCATGGAATCGGTTTTATGCACCAAATTGTAATGAAAGGACGGCCCCCAAACCAGGGCGTATTTTCCGATTAAGGATTCGAGGGAGGCTAAATATTTCCGGAGGTTTTGGGAAGATTCCTCGTAGGCGAGAAAAGCCAAGGCTAAGGTTACTTTTTCGTTGGGATCCATAGCCGCGTCGAAACTATTCATTCGCCCCTCCCTTTGAGGATTTGTTTTTATATACATACCGGCTCTTAAACCCGGCCGGACTTAAATTCATTATACCATACCTGATACTGAAGGAAAGCGAGAGGTTGTTTCTAAGGAGCGTTTTTTGGAGTTGCTGCGGAAAAGTGAGAAACTCACCCTTGCCCTCTCTTTCAAAAAGAGCAGGGCAATCTGAAAGCTCCGAAGTCTAAATTCCTTACGGTTTCGGCCTTCTCCCCGGAAAGAGAGGGCAAGTAAGATAGGGTGAGTTTTGAAAAACGGAAGTAAGGAACCGTATAAAAAAAAACCGGCGGCCTGCCGGTTTTTTCGCGGGGAGCTCCGGGATACAAACACCTATCGGAGTTGATTCCAAGTCATCCCGCCGTCGCAATTCAGGGCTGTCAGCCGAGCCGGCAGATACGACGATTGGCTTTCGCCGCCGCCACTAATACCGTTCCCATTTTTAGAAAAACTATACTAAGAATTTAATAAAACTCCTTCCGCCATCAGCCTCGTAAAGCCGGCGTGACGGCTTTTAAGGACTGGGAACGGCTGCTTTTCAGATTAATTAAACCGCAAATACATGATTGCCGATTCGCCCGACGACCGTGCGGCTCCAAACCCATGACGGACCTTGAACCTTAGCAGGGTTGTAAAAGTACTTCGCCCCGTAAGTCGGGTCCCATCCCTTAACAGCATCTACAGCCGCCTTATAAGCATCTTCGGTTGGTTGCTCCCAGATCAGACCGTTGGAAACTGACTCAAATTCATGCGGTTTGAAGATGTTACCGGCAACGGTCGCCGGAAACTTCACGTCTTGTATACGGTTAAGGATGACCGCCGCCACCGCCACCTTTCCCTCGAAAGGTTCGGCCCCGGCCTCAGCAGTGATCAATCTGGCCAGCAAATCGGTATCTCCGGTTCGAAGACTTACCGGAGCAGTAGCCTGTGATTTATCCGGGATGGTCAATTCATCCCCGGCGTAGATAAGGTCGCCCCGCAGACCATTGGCCTGCTTCAACTCGTCAATGGTGATACCGTTGTTTTTGGCTATTTTGTATAAGGAATCACCTTGTTGAATGTCGTGCATCGCGGCGGCGCTAGCCGGAAGAACCGCCATGAACAACATCAGGAAGGCAGCTCCAATGCCCAGCATTTTTCGATGAAACTTGTTGAGCATTTTGATTATCTCCTTTCTGTTTTAATAAGGCGTTATTAGCCTCCGCAATCGGCAACCTCAGCCCAGCCATCAATTCCAGGAAGATGGGGGAGCGTTATCCGACTGCCCATTAAAAATCCAGGAATTACTTTGATTTCAATGTTGTTTGCTTTGCCAAATTACTGCTAAATAGTCGCATCCAACCGCGAAAGTCATTATAGCAAGGGAATATACTTACGTCAAAGAACAATTTATGGTAAATTGAAGGAAACTTTATTATCAAAGGGCCTGCAAGAACTGAACAAAAAGAATCCAGTGCCCAAAAAATAGAAAAATAGAAGCAGGTAAAAAGGGCGGAATACAGAATGTGTGAGGTAACTTTTACAATCATGGAGTTCGTTAAAATAAACGGGTAAGGAAAGCAAGTGATCCTTTTGATGATGCCGCAGGAAAAGATATCTTTTTATTCGCATTTTATCGGCGCTTTGGCTGGGCTGGCAGGTACTGTTCACTTGTTGACTGTCGCCTACCCTTCGGTACTAAAGATGGTCCTGGCGGGAATATATGGTTTGACTATGGTCCTCTTATTTTCAGCCAGTTCGCTTTATCACGCTTTTAAGGAGGATGAAAACAGCGACACTTTTTGGCGGAAACTGGATCATACGGCCATTTTTTTCATGATTGCCGGCACTTATACCCCGGTAAGCTACGTTTACCTCACCGGCTATTGGCGCTGGTCAATTATTTTTCTTCAATGGTTCCTGGTCTTGCTGGGGTTTTTCTTTAAGTTCTTTTACATCAAGGCCCCCCGTTACCTTTCAACCGTAATCTACCTGATCATGGGATGGATCGGACTGATATCAATCAAAGGGTTTTTAACGACAATGCCGGGACCGGCGCTCTTTTACCTTTTAGCTGGTGGGGTGAGTTTTACGATCGGCGCGGTATTTTATGCCCTCAAAAAGCCGAAGCTATTACCGGGGTTCGGCTTTCACGAGATCTTTCACCTGTTCATCCTTTTAGGCACTGTTTTTCATTATTTACTGGTTTATATGGCGATAACCTCGAATTAGATCGGGGAAAAACTTGCTTTACTTGACAAATTGTGTGCAAACTTCTATAATGGAAACCAAAGAAACTAAAATAGTATCCAGAGAAAATTTTTGGGAGATTCTTTTAATGATGCCCGCTGAAAAAGAGGATAATTTACGTAATTTAATTATAGAAAAGGCGGCGGAACAATTTTTTAATTATGGTTTCGCCAATACCACCACCCAACAAATCGCCGCCGCGTTGGAGATCAGCAAGAAGACCCTTTATAAATACTTTACCAGCAAGGAAGAGCTACTCTTAGCAGTATTGGACCTGCATGACCGGGAAGTTGAACAGAAAATTCAAACGGCGATCAACGATACCCGACTGGATTTTTTGGAAAAGTTAAAAGCGGTCACCAAAGCTATCGGTGTTTATAAAACCCGCTTTACGCCCCAGTTCATTCGCGATCTGGAGAAAGTCGATCGCAGCCATTGGAAGAATAAGGAGTCGGGTTATCGCCGGTTTGTTCCTTATGTGGAAAAATTGCTGGCGGAAGGTGTTCGGAAAGGCATGATCAGAAACGACATCGACCCGTTGATGATCATGCAGATCGTTTCCAGCGCGTTCGAGAATATGCTATGTATGGAGGCGCTTTCCCGGAGCCCCTTCTCTTTTCAGGATATTATCGATGCGATTCCCAAAGTAATCACCGAAGGTATCCTTACCGAGAAAGCCCGGGGGAAGTATCTGGCTATTGAATAGAAAAGCGGCAACCTGAATAGAATGAAGATGTTTGGCTTAATATTTTTTTAACAAATTGGAAACTAAAAAAACCTTGCCAGTTTCTTTTATGTATTATAATTTGGAGATAAATAAGAATTAAGCCAAATGATGTATGGAAGGGCAGGAATTATTTTTTTACCGCCACGGAAACCGCTAAAACCGGGATGGTTTCTTAAGTTAAACGAATACAACAGATACATGTTTTATTAGGAAAATTTTGAAATAAAAACCGCTAGGCGACGTTGATCACTTTGAAAGGGGAAGTAAGAATGAGAAAAATAACCGCCATTTTGACAACAGTTGTTATTATTGGCTTGATCGTTTTCATACTGCTTGGCAACAAAGCCAAAATGGAAGAGAAAGTCAGGGCCTATAGTTTTACCTCTTATCCGGTTTCAGTCGCCAAAGTCAGCCGGCAGGAACTAAGCTCCAATTTGACTCAAGTGGGAGTGATCGGGGCCAATAAGGATGTTGCCGTTGTCTCTGAGACCCAAGGGAAGACGCTGGCGGTTTTTACTAAAGTCGGTTCTTACGTGGCCGCCGGCGATCCTATTATTAAAGTTGACAATGAACTCCAAAAAGCCAAGTATTTAGCAGCCGAAACCAATTTCGAGAAGAATGAGAAAGATTTTGAACGTTATACGGCCTTACATAAAGACGGGCTAATCTCCGACTCAGTGTATGAAGCGGCCCGCTTGGCTTACAAGGCCGCTGAATCCGATTATATCGCCGCCAAACGTCAATATAACAATTCTATCGTTACCGCTCCCATCTCCGGGATTATCACTTCCCTTCCGGTGGATATTGGAACCATGGTCAATCAGGGAACCGTGGTCGCCAACGTGGTCGACATTTCCAAGCTGAAGGTGAAATTGAATATCGCCGAGGAAGACGCTTTCCGGCTCCGGGAGGGAGATCCGGTGACGGTCGAGACCTCTGTTTATCCGGGAATTCAATTTCCCGGGGTAATTGAGAGTATCAGCGTTAAAGGGGATGAAGCGCACACCTACCCGGTGGAGATAGCGGTTCCCAACAATAAGGATCACCCTTTAAAAGCCGGAATGTTCGGTAAAGTTACTTTTAATACCGGCGCCGGTAAGAATGCCTTGGCGATTCCCAGAGAAGCTTTGGTGGGAAGCATTAAAGACCCCCAGGTTTATGTGGTGGAAAAAGGTATCGCCAAATTGCGCGATATTGTGGTTGATTCGGAGTACGGCACCGATTTGGCGGTGCTGCAAGGATTGAAAGAGGGAGAGGAAGTAGTTATCAACGGCCAGATAAATTTGAAGGAAAATGTTAAGGTTACGGTGGTTAAGTGATAGACGGTAATTGTTATTGGCAGTCGTTCTACCGCTTGCAGATAAGGAAACAGAGGTATCGGAAATGACCATTACTGAATTGGCGATTAAACGTCCTTCTTTAATTATTGTAATTTTTTTGGCGTTAACCTTGTTGGGTATTTTTGGGTACACCCAATTGCGTTACGAATTGTTGCCCAGCATCTCTATCCCGGTTATCAGCGTCACTACCGTATACCCTGGGGCTTCGGCCACCGAGGTCGAGTCCGGGGTTACTAAAAAGATCGAGGATGCGGTTTCCACCATTGACAAGGTTGATACCGTTCAGTCCTTTTCCCAGGAAGGGGTATCTTTTGTTATCATTGAGTTTAAACAGGATGTCAATCTGGATTTTGCGCTTCAGGACGCCCAGCGTAAAGTGAACCAGGTTTTGGTGGATTTGCCCAGCGGAGCGAAGGTTCCGACCATTTCCAAAATTTCAGTCAACGATTTGCCGGTTTTGCGTATCGGCGCCACCAGCGCCATGCATTCCGCCGAGTTCTATCAACTCCTGAAAGATCAAGTCAGGCCCAGTTTATCAAGGATTGAGGGGGCCGGGCAGGTTACCTTGATCGGCGGCGATGAGCGAGAGATAAAAGTCAATGTCGATTCCCAAAAGCTGCGTTCATATGGTTTATCCATTGTTCAGGTCTTACAGGCGGTAAAAGCCTCCAATCTCGATTTTCCAACCGGCACCGTCAAAGACAACGACGGGCAGTTTGTGGTGCGGTTGGCGGGCAAGTTTAGTTCGCTTGAACAGTTAAAACAACTTATTGTGGGGAAATCCAGGGCCGGCGGAGATATAAAGCTGTCCGATCTGGCCGAGGTTGAGGACGGACGGAAGGATTATACCACCATTAACCGGATTAACGGGAAGACTTCAGTCGGGATCATGATCCAGAAACAGACGGACGCCAATACGGTCGATGTCTGTAAACTGGTCCGCCGGGAGCTGGCCAAACTGGAAACTCAGTATAAAGAGGTCAATCTGAAGTTCGATATCGCCCAGGACAGTTCCACTTTTACCATAGATTCGGCCAATGCCGTTAAAAAGGATCTGGGAATAGCCGTCTTGTTAGTGGCTTTGGTCATGCTTGTTTTCTTGCATAGTATCCGCAATTCCTTTATTGTATTGGTGGCCATCCCTACTTCTCTAGTGTCAACCATCATCGGGATGTGGATCTTTAACTTCTCACTCAATCTGGTGACCTTGTTAGCCCTCTCGTTGGTTATCGGTATTTTGGTGGATGACTCTATCGTGGTGCTGGAGAATATCCACCGTCATTTGGAGAGCGGTGAAGATAAGCGGAGGGCGGCTTTAAACGGAAGAAATGAAATCGGTTTCACCGCTTTATCCATCAGCATGGTTGATGTGGTAGTATTTGTGCCGTTGGCGATGGTAACCGGAGTCATCGGCGGTGTAATGCGGGAATTTGCAGTGGTGGTTATATCGGCCACTTTAATGAGCCTTTTTGTTTCTTTTACCGTCACTCCGATGCTGGCATCAAGATTTACCAAAATCGAGCAGCTTACCAAGGGTAGTCTCCTGGGCCGTTTCGGGCTTTGGTTTGAGGGTAGATATGAACAATTAACCCGGAATTACCTTAAATTGTTGAAATGGGGTCTTGGGAATCAGGGGAAGGTTTTATTGACCGCCGCGATCATGTTCTGCGCAACAATATCCCTTATACCCATGGGATTTATCGGCGCCGAGTTCATCCCGAACACCGACCGGGACGAGTTTTCGATTACCATTGAACTTGCCCCGGGGACCAAGTTGGAGCAGACAAATGAAGTCACCCAACAGGTTGAAGAGATTTTGGCCCGCTTCCCGGAGGTTCGGAAGATCTTTACCGAAGTCGGAGCATCCAGTTCCGGCTTTCTCGGGCAGTCCTCCAATAATGTATCCACTTTAAACGTTCTCCTGGCCCCTAAATCGGACCGGAAACGCTCCACCGAAGAGATCGCTTTTTTAGCCAAGGCCCAAATCCAAAAAATCCCCGGCATCAAAAGCCGGGTCGAATTAACAAGCATTTGGGGCAATTCCAACATGACCCCGGTGGCGATTGTCATCAAGGGCCCGAGTTGGAACAAGGTTTACCGGGCCGCCAAACAAGTGGAAAAAATTATGCTCCGGACTCCGGGGACTTCCGATGTCAGATTGTCGTCTGAAGAAGGAAAACCGGAGACCAGAGTGGAAATAGATCGCGAAAAAATGGCTGCTTTGGGATTGACTGTCGCTGATGTCGGAACCACTTTACGGGTCGGGCTTACCGGCGATGACGAGTCGACCTACCGCGATAAAGATGGAACGGAGTATACCACCCGGATTGTGCTTGATCAATTTGACCGTTCCCGTACGGCCGATATCGGCAATCTGACCGTCGCCAACCGGAGCGGGCAACCGGTGGAGCTGAAACAGTTTTCCCAAATCTATCAAGACATCGGGCCGACGCAGTTGCAACGAAGGGATCGCAGCTATGCGATAACCGTTTATTCCCAAGTTATCGGCCGGACCAGCGGCAGCGTGGGACAGGATATTGTCAAAGCCATGGCCCGGGAGAACTTGCCGGCGGGAGTCTCTTATGCTTTGGGGGGCGATCTGGAGCAGCAGGCCGATTCCTTTTACAGTTTAGGCGTTGTAATGATAGCGGCGATTATATTTGTATATTTGGTAATGGTAGCATTGTATGATTCCTTCATCTATCCCTTCGTGGTGTTGTTCTCGGTTCCTTTGGGAGTCATCGGCGCCCTCCTGGCAATCGCTTTAACCGCTAATTCCTTGAATATCATGACCATCCTGGGAATCATCATGCAGATCGGGCTGGTAAGCAAGAATGCCATTTTATTGGTGGATTTCACCAATAAAGCGCGCTCCGAGGGAAGTGATGCGCGGGAAGCTTTAATCTGGGCCGGGCGGGAAAGATTGCGCCCGATCTTGATGACTACTTTAACCATGATTCTGGGGATGCTGCCAATTGCGCTCTCCAATGCTCCCGGCGCCGAATTTAAACAGGGTCTGGGCTGGGCCTTAATTGGCGGTCTGACTTGTTCGATGCTGATGACGCTTCTGGTGGTGCCGGTGGTATATTTAAAAGTGGATCAGTGGCGGCAGTCGTTGATTGGGTTTAGGAAGAACCGGCTTTCGGGGAATAAACTCTCTGCTTAGTGTGTTAATGTGAGTCAGCCTTTCATCCCGCTTACTGTAAGAAAAATGATAGGGCGCCATTTTAATGAAGTTTTAACATAGACCGGAAAGAAAACACAAATAATTATATTATATATTGTAAGGGAGCAATCTAACCGGGATCAACTCTATGATCTTTAGGTTAATTAGTAAAAATACTATAGGTGATTGTAGAATTAAAAACAAAATGGTATTAAATGTTAAACGGGGTTGAAACATGGCTTGGAATGAACGCCGACCGGAGGCTAAAGCCGTCCGGCTACAAGACGGAAGGGTTTTGCCCTGAATTTTAGGATGAGATATTTTGCCAAGGATTAGCCATTGATGCTTGCATCTTGTAGCCGGGTCGTTTACGGCCCGGCCTAAGCGGAGGAAAACCTGGCCCGGTAATTTTAAAAATTTAATTATATCAATGGTTTTATGGGTTTTACAAAACCCTAATAAAAGTACTAATTTAGGAGGAATTTGGATGAGAAGAAACTTGCTGGTGGTTTCATTGATCGTGGCGGTAATGATGATGCCTTTGATGGTGTTTGCCGCCGGGGAACAGACCGCTCAGCCGCAGATGGAAGTGCTGACGCTGGATCAATGCCTGGATCTGGCATTTAAAAACAGCCGGGATTTTATGAAAGCGACTAAAAATGTAGAAAAGACCGAGGAAGCGGTCCGTCAGGCCGAGGGCGGGTTCTGGCCCACCTTGAGTTATCAAGTGGGTTATAACAAATTCAGTGATCCACAAGGGCAAGGTTGGGTGGCCCTTCCACCGCAAAATCCGTCGCAAACTTCGCCTTCTTCTTGGATTTATTCATCCGGCCGGGACGATGGCTATTCCGGTACCATCTCTTTGACCCAGCCTTTATATTCCGGGGGTAAGCTAACCGATGGTTTGAAGCTTGCCAGACTCCAACTGGAGATTGCCAAAGAAGATCAGCGGAAAGCCAAACAAGCCCTGGTTTTTAATGTTAAATCCGCCTATTACCAACTTTGGCTGGCCGGCCAGAAGCTAAAAGTAACCCAAGCGTCTTATGAGAACTATGGACATCATTATCAACAGGTTAATAATTTTTATAAGGTCGGCACCTCCTCCAAGTATGACCTGCTTCAAGCGGAAGTGAACTGGAAAGCCCAAAAACCCCTGCTTGTGCAGGCTGAAAATGACTTGACGGTTGCCAGATTAAACTTGGCCATTTTACTGGGTATCGATAAAGACCGCCAATTCACTGTGGATGTCGATTTGGATCATCTACAGCTTCCGGAAGAAATTTCATTAAAGTATCAGGAAGTTTTGGACCAGGCTTACCGGGACCGTCCGGAGATGCGGCAAAAGCGGTATTTGGTAGAATCGGCCAGGACGAGCATTCATATCTCCCAGGCCGGTTATAAACCGAATGTTTCTATAACCGGACAATACCAAGGGCGGGGCTCCGATTTGTCATTAAGTAGCCGGACATGGACTTTGACGGTGGGGTTGTCGGGTGTGCTCTTTGATGGATTCACCACTAAGGCTAAAATAGATTCGGCCAAAGACGATCTGGAGATGGCAACTATCAATGAAGCGAGCCAGCGCGACCTGATCCAGTCCGATATCAAACAGGCGATTCAAACCTTGAAGGCGGCGTTGGAAACAACCCGCTACAATCAGGCCAATATTAATCTGAATAAAGAGTCGCTAAGACTAACCGAGGCCAGGTTTAACGCCGGTATGAGCACTACGCTGGACGTGGCGGACGCCCAATTAAAATTAGACACCGCTTTAAACAGTTACTATAAGAGTGTTTCCGATTATTTAACCGCTTTAGCCAAATTGGATTTGGTGACCGGAAAGGATAGTTAGGCTGATTTTTGAAAATAAGAACCCCGCATGGGGCCGGCTCAAAAGGTTGGCCCCATTTTTAAGCAGTCCCCACCTCAGTTATACTGAGATTACAGGGATGGAAATATTGTCTTCGCCCGGGCGCCCGAAGGGCGGGGTTGAGGTGATTTCTCCGGCAGCCAATAAAATGGTAGGAAAATGCCTCCCTTCAAAAATTAAGCGGCTCAATTTTGAAATTGAGCCGCTTAATTGTACGCCCGGCATGGGCGTTGTCTATAGGGTGGAAGTCCCGAACGGGGGCTGGCGAGCGCCTACCGTTAGCAGAAGGCAAGGGTGTTAACCGTGAGGTTAAATCTGAAGGAAGCCGGAAGCAAACGTTCGACTTAAG
>JBLNCU010000192.1:0-4052 GCA_050260935.1 Bacillota bacterium | reverse complement strand
ATATTAATCGTCATTTCAATTTCCAATCTGTATTTGATTCATTCCAAGTTGAACGAAGTAACCGTAAACGCAGAAAAGGTAAAACTCGGAAATATTATTAAACAATCGATGCTGATAATCTCCCGAAGTATCCGGGGCACAACCATATTCACTGATACCGCCTCTA
Organism: Bacillota bacterium; assembly: GCA_050260935.1. Classification (GTDB taxonomy): domain Bacteria; phylum Bacillota; class UBA4882; order UBA8346; family UBA8346; genus UBA8346. The sequence goes on along the minus strand of JBLNCU010000192.1, from coordinate 3,886 downwards.
TCGAGTTTGAAAAGAGCCAAACCGCAACGGCCCGTGATATTATTGACAAAACGGTTGCCTCGTTACAAAAAATGCCGTTATCCGCCGAGGAAAAAGCCGGTTTGGTTAATTTTACCGATGCTTTAATCAATATCTGGCCCATCAACGATCAAGTTGATGAACTGGTGCAAGCCGGCAAATATAAAGAAGCGGCCGCCCTTTTGGTTTTTAAAGCGGATCCGATGATGCAGGACGGGATCGACCGGCTGGACCGGGTCATAAGCCTGGCGGAAAAAGAAAACGAGGCGGCCCATCACAGCGCCCGACTTGCCTACTATGGAGCCTTGGGATTAATGATCGCGGTCGGGCTAGCCAGTGCCGTCTTCAGTATTTTTACCGCTTTGGTTATTACCCGCCAAACAGTCAAACCAATTGATAAAATAATCGCCGGGATAAACCGAAGCTCCGTCCAAATCGCTGAAGCCTCCTCACAGCTCGCGGCGGCAGGCCGGCAGTTATCGGCCGGTAGTTCCCAACAAGCCACCGCTATTGAGGAAACCTCATCAACCCTTGAAGAATCGGCCTCCATGTTACTGCAAAATTCCGAAAGCAACAAAGAAGCAACCAGGCTGGCCGGTCTGACCAAGGAGTCGGCTGAAAAAGGCCATCGGGAAATGGAAATAATGATGAGTTCCATGAGTGAGATCAAAAAATCGGGGGACAAGATAGCTAAGATCATTAAAGTTATTGATGATATAGCATTTCAAACCAACATTTTAGCTTTGAACGCGGCCGTGGAAGCTGCCAGGGCCGGCGAGGCCGGTTTGGGCTTCGCCGTAGTGGCGGAAGAGGTGAGGAACCTGGCTCAAAGGAGCGCTCAAGCGGCTAAAGACACTACCGCCATGATTGAAAACAATGCTGAACTGACGAATCAAGGGGTAATTGTTGCCGATAAGGTGAGGGAGGCCTTAAACGAGATTACCGGCCAGGCGCAGAAGGTAAATGAATTGATGACGGAGATTGCCGCAGCCGGCAGGGAGCATTATAAAGGTGTTGAGCAAGTAAGCACGGCAATTGCCGAAATGGAAAAGGTTATGCTCCAAAACAGTTCCAGCGCTAAACAGACCGCCTCCGCTTCCGAAGAATTAAATGCCCAGGCTCAGAATTTAAGGGAGATGGTCCGTCAGCTTTCGGAGTTGGTCCACGGGCGGGATAAAACCGGCGACAATCTTAATAAGGCGCAGGAACAGAAAGCCTTAAACGTTAAGGATGATCCGGAAACGGCCGGTGTTAACCATCCGGAAGAAACCGCTGGTCTTCAAAACCAGCTGGTCCCCGATATAGACGGAATAAAAACCAAGATTGTAACAGCGGATGAAACAATTCTACTTGAAAGTAATCCGGATGAATTAACAAAATGAACATGCTGCCATTTACCGATGTTTTATTCACTAAATTCAGTACGATGATCTATGATAATCTGGGAATACACTTCGGTCCGGTCAAAAAAGACATGCTAAAGGCCAAGCTGGACAAGTTGTTGCGCCTCAATAGCCTGGATTCTTATAATCACTATTACGAAGCCTTGCAACAAAGAGGGAATGACCGGTTATGGGCGGAGTTCGTCGATGAAATAACCGTTCATCAGAGCGGCTTTTTCCGGGAGAATCATCACTTTGAATTTATCCGCACCCAACTACGGTTAATCTTGGAAAAAAACCCCCGGATTATGCAGAATAAAGAGATCAAAATTTGGAGCGCGGGATGCTCTACCGGTGAAGAGGCTTACACCCTGGCCATGGTTTTAAAGGAATGGCTGCCGGCGGAGATTGCCGTCCGGATATTGGCGACCGACGTCAGCAGTAAAACCCTGGCGGCGGCTCAGAATGGTCTGTTCCCATCAGCCATCAAGAAGAGCATGGATCCCTACTATCTAATGGAATACTTTCAAGCAAACGGTGACAACTATGAGGTAAAGCCGGAGTTGAAAGAGTTGATTACCTTCCGTTTATTTAACTTGATGGAGCCGTTTCCGTTCACCAATCCTTTTGATGTTATATTCTGCCGCAATGTGATGATCTATTTCGACCAGGCAGTTCAAGAACAATTGATTTCCAAATTTTACGACTTCCTGACAGTTGGAGGGCTGCTGTTTATCGGACATTCCGAAAGTCTAATCGGAAAGCAATACCGGTTCCGTTACCTCGAACCGACGATTTACATTAAGGAGAAGTGACAACCGGGATTTTTATTTATGCTGAAATCCGGTAATTAAAGACATTAACGGAAGTGATTCTAATGAATATAAGCAATGATCAGATTAGGGTTTTAATTATTGATGATTCGGAGATGGTCTGCAAAATATTCAGTCAGGAACTGGCCAAAGACCCCGCCATTACCGTGGTTGGTTCGGCTCCGGACCCGATCGTCGCCAGGGAAAAGATAGCCCGGTTGAAACCGGATGTCCTGGTCCTGGATATTGAAATGCCGAAGATGGACGGGTTGACCTTCCTGGAAAACTTGATGCAAAACTACCCTCTGCCGGTTATTATTGTAAGTTCACTGGCAAAAGCAGGCAGCGCCATTGCTTTCCGGGCTTTAGAGATCGGCGCCGCCGATGTGATGGCCAAACCGGGGCCTTCTTACTCGGTAAAGGAAATGAGCGAACAACTTATAGAAAAGATCAAGGACATCTCCCAGCTTAAACAGTTTAAAGGCTTTTCATTCCCGAATTTGACGGCGGCCTCTGTTTCAGCTCCGAAACCCTTGTCCGATTCTAACAAGATAATCGCCATCGGCGCTTCAACCGGAGGTATCGGGGCTCTGACCGAGCTGTTGTTGCGCCTGCCCAAAGAAGTGCCTCCAATACTTGTTGTTCAGCATATGTCCCCTTATTTTTTGACTGCTTTTGCCGAACGGTTGAACCACCTCTGCTTACCGGAGGTCAGGGAAGCCGGGAACGGCGAGAAATTGGCGCCCGGGAAAATACTGCTGGCCCCGGGGAATAAACATATGGTCCTCAAAAAGAACAGCCAGGGGTTTTATGTGGAAGTTAAAGCCGGGCCATTGGTTTTACATCAAAGGCCTTCCATCGAAGTGCTCTTCCGTTCAGTGGCGATGTATGCCGGAGCGGACGCCATAGGCATCCTGCTTGCCGGGACCGGTGTTGACGGGGCCCAGGGGCTTTCGGATATGAAAAACGCCGGAGCTTTTACAATTACCCAAGATGAAGCCAGTTCTTTAATTTATGGTTTGCCCAAAGAGGCCGTCCGGATAGGGGCCGTTTGTGTTGAGGCCCCGCTTGCCCAAATACCGCAAATTATCGTGGATCATCTTTAATACTAAGTGGTTACATCATAATTGTCCAAATGAAATGAGGCGGAATGATGTCTGAAGAACCTAAGAAATATTTTTTGCAACCCGGATATATCTTTGTCAGCGAGGAACCTTATTTGGTCCATACTGTGCTGGGTTCCTGCGTTTCTGTTTGCCTATGGGACAGTGCGATGAAATACGGCGGCATAAACCATTACATATACAGCACGGCTAAAAACGGCGAGCGAACCGGAAAATACGGCGACATAGCAATCCCGTACCTAATAAAATTAATGCTGGAAAAGGGTTCGAAAAAGGAAAACCTGAAAGCCCACATTGTCGGCGGCGGTGAGAACCCGGAGCTCAATTCGTTTATCGGTAAAGAAAACGCTTTACTGGCCGAAAAATTGTTAAAGCAGAACAAGATTGAAGTTATAACCAAGGATGTTTACGGGGAGCTTGGGCGGAAAGTTATTTTCAACACCGGAAAAGGCGAGATTTTAATCTACAAAATCAATGAAATCCGGAAGGAAGATTGGTTTGGGAGTCTTGGGAAATAATCTCCATAAATTTACATGGAAAAATTAAATAT
>JBLNCU010000191.1:0-16639 GCA_050260935.1 Bacillota bacterium | reverse complement strand
CTTCCAACGTTCATTCAAGATCAATTGCAACTATCCGCCGAAGCCAAAGACACGCTTAAAAAATCCGCTCAAAGAACTAGCGAGGTGTCAACTGAAGAAGACCTTTACTGGGTATCCGATGGCGTAAAATTGCAGTACTTGAAAGCCTGCTAAGCGTTTTATTGGGGCGTAAGGTAAAAATTCATTTGCCCAAAATAAAGCTGGATTTAGCAAATTCAAATAATCTAACCATAAAAATTAAAGATATTCCGAAGCCTCAAGGTTGGGGTTTCATCTTTGAACGTAACATAACCTATAATGAAAGTGAACGGTTATCATTCGCCGCGCAGGGAACAATTAAAAATTAATTTTCAGACCCAATTAACTATGAGCCGTCAGTTTATTGCCAGTAGTAATATTACGATTAAAGGCAAAGGCGCCCCGATTGATCCGCTGGTAATTAATTTTGACGGAAATGCCGGGGACTTAACCACTGTTAAGTACAGCTTCGATTTGGATATGGACGGGACAGGGGAAGAGATTTCTTTCCTCCGGGAAGGCAGCGGCTTTTTGGCCTTGGATTTAAATAACGATGGAGTGGTAAATGACGGTTCCGAACTCTTCGGACCTTCCTCCGGCAATGGCTTTTCGGAATTAGCTCAGTATGACTCCGATCAAAATGGCTGGATTGACGAAAATGACGCCGTCTTTGACAAGTTGCGCATCTGGTCCAAGGATTCCACCGGAAAAGACGTCTTGTTTGGCTTGGGTCAAAAAGGCATCGGCGCCATCTTTCTCGGTAATATATCGGCCCGCTATACTTTTAACAATGCTGAAAATCAAACCCTGGGCCAAGCTCAGAAGGCTGGTATATTTCTAAGAGAAGACGATTCAGCAGGTACTGTCCAACAAATTGATTTAACGGCCTAGCGCATCCCTGCATTCAGAGGCAAAGTAAGAAATCCTCTCCATAGATCATACTATAGAGAGGATTTATCAACTCGTTGAGTAAATTATAAAGGGAAGGGTATTTAACCTTCCTGCCTTATTTAACCCTATCCAACCGTTGATTGATTTCTTGAATGTTCTGCTTAATTTCCGTATTATCTTGGGTTAATCTGGCTAGATGTTCTAATACTAAGTCTTGGAATTTTTTTCATTATCCAATTTCTCTTCCTCATGCAAGGTTTGACTTTCCGATGCTTTTCCTGAATATCAGATTAAATTTGAGCGATTCTAGTTAACATAAGATATATTATACGACTCAAAATATTAAGTTATTTTTTTCTGTAAAAACTTTTTTATGACTTTAGCTTGTTTTATGGTACAATTTTTTCATTGCTTAAATTTTTTATTCGTTAAGTATTCCGATATTCTCACGGAGGAGTTTAAAAGTGAAAATTGTACCGGTTGATCAAATTCAACCTGGAATGATACTGGCCAAACCAATCTGTTCTGAAAAAGACGGTTTGGTATTACTACAAGCAAAAAAGGAATTAAAACAGGCTCATATCGAGAAAATAAAAGAATTAGAATATGATTATTTATATCTTTGAAGACTCTGATCAAGAGGATGCCGAAGAAAATCAACCGATTCAAGACGAAACCAGAGCCAAAACCATTGCGGCTTTGAAAACTACCTTCAATCAGTTAAGGGAAGGCCGGAAAGTCGAGGTGGAAAGGCTTAAAAAATATAGTTAAGGATTTGGTTGAAGAGATTCTGGCAAATAAAAACGCGGTATATAGCTTGATTAAACTGCGCGATTATGATAATTACACATTTACGCATTCAGTGAACGTATGCGTATTATCTATTCTTACCGGTTCTCTCCTCGGTTACAACCGTATGCAACTTGAAAACTTGGGGCTCGGCGCCATGCTCCACGATATTGGAAAAGTCTTAATTGACAGCAGAATAATGAATAAACCGGCCAAACTCAGTGTAACGGAATATGAAGTAGTTAAAAAACATACTATCTTTGGCTATAAATTGTTAAAATCCAAAATCGCCACCAGTTTCCTGCCCGCTCACATCGCTCTCCAACACCATGAACGTGAAGACGGCTCAGGTTACCCTCGGGGATTAACAGCCAAGCGGATACACCGTTACGCCAAAATCGTCGCGGTTGCTGATGTTTTTGATGCCATGACCACAGACCGTATTTATCAAAAAGCGGTTATACCCCAAGTATCTCTAGAAAAAATAAAAAAAGACCAGGGAATTAAATTCGATAAAAGAATAACCGAAAATTTTATGAGGGTTATTGCCCCCTACCCCATCGGTAGTATCTTGGTTTTGAATAATGAGCAGAGGGTAATTGTTTCCCAGGTTACCAGAGAAAAATGTATTGTAAAATGTATTTCGGGTACCAATGCTGGTGAAAAATATGATCTATTTCAAAGACCAGAGTTAGCAGTCATTAAATATTTTCGTTGAAGGTTCGGATAATTGTATATGCCACATTGGACTTTGCTCCCGGGCAATTTGAGGGAAAGCGGACTGCCAAAACAATAACCGACTTACAATCCGCCAAAATATCCCGGGGGTGAAATTAAGAGATTTTTAGCCGGTAAGTTTTAATGAATTTAGCTTTTCTTTTTGAATAATCAAGGCCATGTATTGGCTCATATACAATAATTCTTCCTGGTGTTTTTGACCATTTTTCTTTTTCCCGGTTTGTCTGGCGGCCAGTTTCATGTTGCTCTCCTCCAATTTTTTTATGATGAAAAATTACTAATGAAGCGGCTTTGTTGATTTCAAGCTTTACCGGTTGCTGGCAATCTCAAGTTCCAACTGCTGGCCGGCGACTATATCTGTGTTTATCAAACGATTTCTAGTTTTAATTTCTTTAATAACGGCGCGCGGATCAGTATCCGGAGCTATTTTTTGAGCGATGGACCAGAGAGTATCACCATGATGAACGGTAACCCTGACAATTTTCCGGTCACTGGTAGCCTTAGCAACCTTGGAAATATAAACTGTCCAGAAAGAGATGATTAAGAAGACAATAAAGAGATTGATTAAAAACTTTTTCCAGGACCAGTAATAATTAGTTCCGTGATAGGTAATAGTCATCCTTGGACCACTCCTTTATGACAAACATTTGTTCTGTTGTTTTAATATTATCACGAACAATTGTTCTAGTCAAGCATAAAACGAACAAATGTTTGTAAAAAAAATCGGATTATGTTATAATAAAAACGATAAAAAGAAGGAGGCGCTGCTATGGATGATTTAACTGAGCGTCAGCGTGAAATTTTGGATTTTATCTTAAGCGAAGTCGAGAAGAAAGGGTATCCCCCGTCCGTCAGGGAGATCGGCGAAGCGGTTGGGTTGAGCTCCAGTTCTTCAGTTCATGCCCAATTAGAAAAATTGGAACAACTGGGTTATCTTAGGCGCGATCCGACCAAACCCCGGGCGATTGAAGTTCTTTACAACAGCGGAGGTTCCTTTAGCGATAGACTTGTTAAGGATTTGATACAAGTACCGATTGTCGGAGCAGTCACGGCCGGGGAGCCCATCCTGGCTGAACAAAACATTCAAGATTATTTCCCAATCCCGCGCGACTTTACCCATACGGAGGATGTCTTTATGTTAAGGGTGAAAGGCGATAGCATGATTAATGCTGGTATATTCGACGGCGATCTGGTGATAGTGAACCGCGATTCCACCGCCAATAACGGCGAAATTGTAGTCGCCTTGTTTGAAGATGAGGCTACGGTGAAGCGGTTTTACAAAGAGCCTAATTATATTCGCCTGCAACCGGAGAACGATCGTTACCAGCCAATTATTAGCGACCGGATTCAGATCCTGGGAAAGGTTGTCGGCTTGGTTCGCAAATTTCATTAATAACCATGGCCTGTCTAAAATAACCATTAAGTCCTCCTTTTGAAAATAAAAAGCCCCCAAATGGCAATGAAGGGGCTCTTTTTAAACGACAAATCACCCTGGCGGGCCGCCGCAAAGTTAAAAAAGTAGTATTTATAATGCCTCCAAGTTTTGGCCATAGATGTCTTCTGGTGAAGACATACCGAATATCTGGTGAAAGTCGGTGTTTTCTTCTTTATACTTCTTTAATTTATCCGTGGCGATGCCTAATACATTAAAGAACATTTCCAAGGCTTGGGTATGGCCTTTGATCACCGGATCCGGATTTGCTTCGGCCGACGACGGCAGCTCTTGATATGCTGAGAATGCAAAAACACACGCTTTTTCGATGCCTTCCTCCTCCACCAGGTCAATTAATTTGGTGTAAGTTTCCCGGCGCGCTTCAGCGTGTGTTTTCCAATAATCCGATTGCGGGATCTGGTTGTTGGGTAATAAATCCTGTTTGGCTATACCCTTGAACCTTTTTAAAGCCCGCAAGAGATCTTCTCGTCCGATTTGAATCATGGAGCATCCCTCCCCTGTTTTTTTCGATTTCTGGAAGCGCTGGGCCGGATAAGTTTAAATTCCAAACAGCGCTTACAAGTTTGTCATTAGATCAATTCTTCCTGAAGATCTAAAAATCCTCCTGCGCTAAAATTTTTCCCGCAATTTAACCGAAATATACTTATGTGTTATTATATTCGGCCGCCGGAAGTTTAAGCTTAATCAATCCGGTCTTGCTTTATAATTTCATGGTAAGCTTAGTATTGTTTTCCAGGAAAGAATTATCGGTAAGATCGATGTTTAGGGGCGTTATCGAAATATATCCTTCATCAACCGCTTTAATATCCGAATTTTGCTCCTGTTCAAAAGCGGCCGGTTCTCCGCCCATCCAATAATATGTTTGACCGCGAGGATCTTTTCTTTCTTCAAAGACGTTTTGATAAATCCGGATCCCCAATCTGGTAAGCCTCACCCCTTGAAATCCCGCCAGGGTGTCTGTAACCGGAAAATTTAAGTTCAGGGTAGCCTGAGTGGCTAATTCTTTTAGCTGCCAAAGATTTTCGCGAACAAAAAGCGCTGCCGGGGTAAAGTCCAATTTACTAAATCCGGCCAATGAAAGTGCTATACTTGGAATTTTGTACAGGGTCCCCTCGATTGCCGCCGATACAGTGCCGGAGTATAAGACGTCAAAACCAAGATTGGGCCCGCGGTTGATTCCGGAAATTATTAAATCAGGGGACTTGCCGGGCATAAGCCTTTCGATCGCCAGTTTGACGCAATCCGAAGGGGTTCCGTCAATCATCCAATGAGTACAATTGTCAAGTAGGACAGAGATAGCTCTCAACGGGTGGTGAACTGTAATCCCGTGACCGACGGCGCTTCTTTCCCGATCCGGAGCCACAACTGTGACCGAAGCGCTCTCTTTCAGACAATGGTATAAAGTTTGCAAGCCATCGGCGTGAAACCCATCATCATTGGTTAACAGAATAGAAAGTTTCATAATCGTTTTTAAAATACCTCAAAGATCAGGTTGAAAGCTTGTTTTTTATTATAACCCATTCCAGTTTCAAATTGCGAAACTGGGAAAGTCAGGCGAAAACTGGCGCTTAAGTTGCCCTAGGCAAGGATGAATGAAGTAATTAAAGCCAAGTTGCTGACACTTACGGCCGGTTTTTAATGGCGGGCGTTTTTTTTGGACAGGTACTGATTGAATATAGCCTCGGAAGTTGCGCTAACCAGCTTTTTGCAAGAGCGGATCAATTCATACAGAGGTTCCAGATTTTCCTCGCCGCATAACTTTCGCAACGCTTCAATACAAGCGTGCCGGTGGTCTTTTTGTTCGATTACCATTGAAATTAACGGTTCAATGGCCCTTTCATCGCCGAAATCCCCAAGGGCGATAATTGCTACAGTCCGGACATCATGGTTTTGATCATTAAGAGCGGAAATTAATGGCAGAACGGAGAGGGGGTTTTTTAATTTCCGGAGAGCTTCAACGGCTTCGTAGCGAACCCCGGGTTCTTCATCCTTGATGGCGGAAATAATGTCTTCGGTAACACAAGTATCGCCCAATTCACCCAAGAGTTTACAGACCCGCCGCCGTATCAGAAATGAAGGATCTTGAAGGGCCCTGACCAAAGGTTTGATAATCTGGCCCGGCTGAAAATGCTTTAAGGAGGCGGCTACATTAAATGCCACATAATGATTGTCATCGGCTAAAGCTTTTATTAAAGGGATGATCGCCCGGGCGTCTTGCAAACGTCCCAGGGCTTCGGCGGCCCAGCCGCGTACATGCTCATCGGGGTCTTTGAGAGCGTCGATAAAGAAATCCAGTGATTGTTCAAGTCCGATTTTACTCAAACCATAAATGGCGCTTCTACGAACTGTTTGATCCCCTTCTAAAAAAGCCATTTTTAGGACTTCTATTACTTCAATTCGTAAATCTTCAATTAAATCAGCCTTTTTTTCATTGTGAAACTCAGAACGGCTTAAAGTAGACTCCACTTTGTCCAGGAAATCAATTAAATTGTCAATTCGCTGGGGATGAAGAGACATCAAAGCTGCCTCCTTAACGGCAATTCAATTTTAACCCGTGATCAACCCTTGGTCAGGGCGCGGGATTTGCAGAAAGGGCATTGTTCAGCATCCCAAGGCACCGGTTCATGGCAGTGGAGGCACTCCCGTTTGGCTTCTTTCCGGCAAAACGGACAAACCGTTAAAATATCATGAATTCTTTTATTGCAATGAGGGCATTTTAACATTTCCCCCTTTGGCCGCAACAAAAGATACAAACCAAGAATTAAAAATGGGAAGATAATCGCCAGCATAAGGGTGGAGAAAACCGTCAGAAAAGGAGTTATAGTCCAAAAAAGCCATGAATAATCCCGTCCCCTGGCATCCCGGTAAAGCCATAAAGCTAATAAGAGAGCAACGGCGATTTTGATAACCAATTCGATAACCATATTAATGTTCATTCCTAAATCACTCCGCATTAACTAAAAAATAAATTTCTTCAAAACATTTCCTTTTCAAAGAGGTAACTGAAATTTACCAGCCATACAAAGCCAAACTACCTTATTTATATGGCTTTGCTGGAACACAATTAATAACTAATTCACCTTTTCACTGTTTTTTCCTGCCACCGGGCTTAAAATATGTTGGTTAATTTCAGGAAAATATTTGGATGCAAAGATTCCTGCTAAACTTAGCTTAATCTGGGTATAGGATAAACCGCCTTGTAAAAAGGCAACATACGGCGGGGTTACCGGAGCATCCGCCGAAAACTCGCTGGTTGCTCCGGAGATAAAGGTACCGCCGCCCATGATTACATGATGAGTATAACCGGGCATCTCCGCCGGCTCCGGAAGCACGTCCGATTCAACCGGTGAATTTTTCTGGACGGCTTGACAAAATTCTATTAATTGATTTGGGGAATTGAAAAAAACCTTTTGAATAATGTCGGTCCGTTCTTCGCTGGCTAACGGGGCAACTTTAAAACCGGCTTTTTCAAAAAGCCCGGCCGCCAATACCGCTCCTTTAACCATCTCCCCCACCCGGTGCGGGGCTTCAAAAAAACCTTGAAAAAAGATTTGCAAATTAAGCAGGGAAGGCCCGATGGCGCCGCCGATATCCGGAACATAAAGGCGTTCAGCGGATTTAGCCACCAAGTCTTTACGGCCGGCGACATAGCCTCCGCTGGGAATCAGACAACCGCCGGGATTCTTGATTAACGAACCGGCGATCAAATCGGCGCCGGCTTCCAAAGGTTCCTCTGTCTCCACAAATTCGCCGTAACAGTTGTCGACCATGATTATTAGGCCGGGATTAATCCTTTTCAGTGCGGCGAAAGCCTTCCGGAGCTCTCCAATGCTGATAGACGGACGCTCAGCATAACCGCAGGAACGTTGGAAAAAAACCATTTTAGTCCGGCTGCTGACTGTTTGCTCCAGGCCGTCGATATCCAGCGAACCGTCGGCCGCCATCGGTTGAATTTTAACCTTAAAGCCCGCGGTTTGGCTGTTTGCGGCCAAAGCGCCTTGAGGTATCCCCAATACTCCCATCAAGGTTTCATAGGGAAATCCGGAGGCGATCACTAATTCATCGGCCGGTGTTAAATTACCCAAAAGCGCGCAGGCGATGGCATGAGTTCCGGAGACCAATTGCTGCCTAACTAAAGCCGATTCCGCTTTAAAAACCCTGGCAAATACCCTTTCCAATGCTCCCCGGCCCAAGTCGTGATACCCGTAACCGGTGGTGGATTGAAAATGATGGGCGCCTATCCGTTCCGCCTGAAAGGCGGCGAGCATTTTTTGTTGATTAATCAAAGCAATTCGGGAGGTTTTTTTAAAATAAGGTTCCAGTTCAGACTCTGTTTGATCGAAGAAAGCCAATAATTCCTTGGTAAGTTGCATGTGTTATTCCGCTCTTTCACGTTTGGGATAACTCCCTAATATTTTTTTCCAGCCGTCGGAGGCCCTTACCTGCAATTCAATATTTTTTAAGGCGGTTTCAATCTCCGGAAGGGACTTATGGCCGTTTATTTCGAAAATTAAAACGTATTCCTGGGGTTTAACCTTATAGGGCCTTGACTGGACGAAAGTAAGGTCGATTCCGGCGTCGGCCAGATATTTTACTGTTTGATACAATTGCCCGGGCCGGTTGGAACCGTACCTAACCGCCAACAAGGTCCGATCATTCCCGGTAGGTTTGCCGTCCTGCAAGGAGCAGACTAGGAAACGGGTTTCGTTCAATGAATAGTCCTGAATCTCTTCTTCAAAAATCTTCATTTTATTGGCGGTCGCAGTCTCGTTGCTGCAGATGGCCGCGGCTTTCAAACCGGGATTCGCCATCACTTTCAGCGCCGCTTCGGCCGTGGAAAGAACCGGTATTAAGTGGACATTGGGAAACAACTCATCCAGATGGTTTTGGCATTGGTTAATAGCGGTCGGATGGGAATATATCTGCTCCAGACTGCGCCAATCAAGCTGCGGATGGCCCGCCAGCACGTGGGAGATTGGTAAACGGATCTCATCGCAAACCTTTACGAAATCCTGATACTCTATTAAAGTATCAAAGGTGCCCCCGATTAACCCGTCAATCATATTCTCCACCGGGACCACTGCGTAATCAGCTTTGAAGTTTTGAACCAAACGGAGGGAATTACCTACGCTGGTGAAAACTAAATCCAATTCGGCGGCGGGAACCGCCAAACGCCTGGTAAAAATTAGAGCAGCCTGTTCGGAATAGGTTCCTTGAGGTCCCAATAACGCTACCCGCACTTGATTTCTCCTTTCCCTGGTAAATTATTAGTCCGGAGCAATAAAAATAAAAGGCCGTCTCGGCCTTATGTCACTGGTTACCGGGCCATTTTCCTTGAAAAACTTCAACCGCGGGTCCGGTCATAAAGACATGACCTGTGCTCCGCTCCCATTCGACGAACAAATCGCCGCCCCGTAATTTAACCTTTACGGCGTCAGCGGTTAAATTATTGAGCATGGCCGCCACAGCGGCCGCGCAAGCGCCGGTGCCGCAAGCCATGGTTTCTCCGCTGCCCCGTTCCCAGACTCTCATCTCCAGTAATTCTTTGGATATTACTCTTACGAATTCAACATTGGTTTTTCGCGGGAACAAAGGATGAACTTCAAGAGCCGGACCATCCTGGTGAATCATGGCCGCGGTAATCTCCGGAACAAAGATTACGCAGTGGGGGTTTCCCATGGATACGCCGGTAAATAAATAGCGGTGGTTGTTTACCTCGATGGGCTCCGCCACGATCCGGTTCTTGGGGATTTTGACCGGAATCAAATCAGGGTCCAGCCGCGGTTCACCCATATCGACCCGGGCTGCGACCACCCGGTCTTCGGCGATCTCCAGCCGCAATTGTTTTATACCGGCCAAAGTCTCGATCAACAGGGGATTTTTGCGGATCACCTGATGATCATATAGGTATTTTCCCACACAGCGAATGGCGTTTCCGCACATCTCGGCCTCACTGCCGTCGGCGTTGAATATTCGCATCCGGGCGTCGGTACCGGGGGTTATAGCCGGCAAAATCAACACCAGACCGTCGCCACCGACTCCAAAATGGCGATCGCTGATGGCAATCGCTAATTTGCCGGGATCATCCACAGTTTCCTGGAAACAATTTATATAAATATAATCATTGCCAGCGCCTTGCATCTTGGTAAAATTCATTTTCAAATCTCCATTGAAACGTCTAAAGACTTAAAATCAAAATCGGGGCAAGAATATCGAGCCACTCTCCCCTGAAACAATTTACTTCTTAACTAGTCGGGTAAATTTAAAAACTTAAAAATAGCTTGTCGAAAAAAGACCCTACGGGTCTTTATTCTTCTTTCTTTTCCAATGCCAAGTCCGGTAATGCTCTGGCAGGAACCATGGTGGAAACGGCATGTTTATAAACCATTTGTTGCTTGCCTTCCGAATCCAGAATAATGGTAAAATTATCAAAACCTTTTACTAAGCCGCGTAATTGGAAACCATTTATTAAGTAAATAGTAACCGCGATTCCTTCTTTGCGCACTTGGTTTAAAAAACCGTCTTGTAAATTAATCACCGGCTTGTTCATGATAGTTCCCTCCACTAAAATGGTTTAAATTATGTTATTCGACATTTATATTTAATCTACCTTCAACAAATTCCAATATTTCACTAAAAAAATCCCTACCCTGTTCCGAAAGATTAACCCGCAATTGAACTGGTTCTTTCCGAAACCAGGTCAGTTGACGCTTGGCATAGTTCCTGGTAAGTTGCTTGGTCAAAGTAACCGCCGCTTCCAAAGTTAAATTGCCTTGAAGGTAGTCGGTAATCTGCTTGTAACCCAGACTTTGCATCGATTTCAAATCCGGTGAATAACCCTTAGATAAAAGGGCTTCCACTTCAAAGATTAAGCCGGTCGCAATCATTTCTTCAACCCGTTGATCAATCCGGCTGTATAATTCCTCCCTTTCCCGGTCTAAGAATAGATAAATCATCCGGTATTTTAACCCGGCCGCTTCCGCCTTTTGCAAAGCGGAGATCGGCGTTCCCGTTTGATAGTATACCTCCAAAGCCCTGATAAGCCTACGGCTGTCGTGGGGGTGGATCCGGGCCGCCGCCTGGGGATCGACCTCCTGCAATCGCTGGTGCAAAAATTGAGGGTCCTGGGCAGTTTCAGCTTGTTCCATTAGGTTACGCCTGATTTCCGGGTTGGCCCCGGGATCCGTAAAAGGAAAAGCCTGCAGGGAGGCCCTGATATATAAGCCGGTTCCACCCACCATCACCGGCAGTTTTTTCCGTGACGAGAGCTCGTTTAGGCACTGGTAAAAATGTCTCTGGTAATCGGCTACTGAAAAATTCTGGTCCGGTTCCACCAGATCTATAAGATGATGTTTCACCCGGTGTTGCTGCTCGATACTTGGCTTGGCGGTTCCGATATCCATGTATTTATAAACTTGCATTGAGTCGGCGGAGATAATCTCGGCCTGCAGTCTTTCACATAATTCGATGGCCAGCTCGGTTTTTCCGACAGCCGTTGGTCCGGCAATGATTACCAGTGGCTGCATTTTCAACGCCTTAAGAATTTTTTGGCCAACTCATCCATATTCATCCGAAAAACGGTTGGCCGCCCGTGAGGGCAGGTATAGGGATTGTCACAGCGAAACAACTCTTTAACCAGGTTCTCCATTTCCAATAAATTTAAATTATCACCGGCCTTGACAGCGGTCCGGCAAGCCATGGTGGTGATAAAAGACTCTTTTATTTCCGCCGGATCCTTAAACGTTTCAAAATTATTGTATTGTTCAGCCAAGTCGATAATGATTTGACAATAGTTTAAATTAATTAAGGTTTGGGGAACTCCCCTGATGATGATGGTTTGACCGCCAAAAGCCTCCAATTCGAAACCCAAATCCGTAAAGATCGATAAACGGTCGGCCACCACTTTGAATTGAGCGTAATTTAGGTTAACCGTTTCCGGAATTAATAATGCCTGCGTGCCTAAAAACTCGTTGGATTTCTGGATGTACTGTTCAAACAAGATTCTTTCATGAGCGGCGTGTTGATCGATGAATAATAAACCTTTTTCATCCTGAGCTATAATATAGGTATTCAAAACCGCTTTGGGGAATACATAATGACCGAAATCGGCGGCATTGGTTTTTACTGAAAGGATCCCGTTATTTTGGTATCGATCCGCGCTATCCAAAGTTTCGTTGACTACCGATATTTGTTCGGAAGCGGTCTTAGTTTCAATTAGCTCCTGATAACTTAGAGTGTGGGTTTCGGATGATGGGGCCCCGGAATTCTCCGGGATGACGGCCGCGGTATAATCTTCTTCCGGAGCGATCCATTCGGATAATAAACAACTATCCTTCAAGGTTTTCCGGATCGAATTATATGCGGTCTTGTAAAGCTCGGCATCGTTGGAAAAACGGACTTCCATTTTGGCGGGATGAGCGTTGATATCCACTAAATCCGGGGCCGCCTCCAAAAAAAGAATCACAAAAGGGTAACGGGCGATGGGAAGCAAGGTATGGTAAGCTTTTTCAATAGCCGCGCTCAAAGTCCGGCTATGAAAGAAGCGGCGGTTAATGAAGAAAATTTCATTATTCCGGTTGTTTCTGGCGATTGACGGTTTGCCGATATACCCGGTAATCTTGAAGGAACCCTCTTCATAACTTAACGGGATCATTTCTTTGGCGACATCTTTGCCGAAAATCGCCACCATAGTCTCATTTAGATCACCGTTGCCGGGGGAGAAGAGCAATTCGTACTCCCCGTGCCGCAGCCGGAAGCTAATCTCGGGATACCCCAAGGCGAGGCGGGCGATAATTTCGTGGATATACCCGGCTTCGGTGGGGATTGTTTTCAAATATTTATAACGGGCGGGAGTATTAAAGAACAGTTCCTGGACTTTGATGGTGGTTCCGGTGGGGGCGCCGCAATCCTTGACCTTCTGCAGAAATCCTCCCCTAACTTCAATCAAAGAGCCAAATTCACTGGACTCAGTCTTAGTAATCATTTCAAAAATAGAGACCGTGGCGATTGACGGCAAGGCTTCGCCGCGAAACCCCAGTGTATTTAAATGCCATAGATCATTGGGCTCCAGGATTTTACTGGTAGTATGCCGCTCGATAGCCAGTACGGCATCCTCCCTTTCCATCCCATGGCCGTTATCGGTTACTCTAATCAATTGACGCCCGCCGTTTTTAATTTCCACTTCAATACGGGTGGCCCCGGCGTCAATCGAGTTTTCCACCAACTCTTTCACCACCGAGGCCGGGCGTTCAATAACTTCCCCGGCCGCGATTTTATTAATGGTGTTGTCATCCAAACGATGAACTTTATTCATCGGAATCACCCCTTTTAGGCAATGAACAACCGGAAATCCCAGATTTAACAATCTGTCTAGACAGTCAAACCCCGGGTTTCCGGAAAATTACTGCGGATTTTAAACACTGGAGCCGGCGATTGAATACTAACACTAATTTTATCGGTTAATTTTGAAATTCCTTTTATATTTATTACGTTTCCACAGTAATTTTAGGTTGTCAATTGTTTGAAGCGGCTTGATTCTTAATCTTTTGCTGCCATTCGTAAAGATAATTCAAAGCCTGCAACGGTGTAATGGAAACCAAATCAAGCTCTTTCAAGGCTTCAAAGATTAAGTCCTTTTCCACCGGGAAAAGCGCCAGCTGCGCCGGGGGGAACGGCTCGGAAATTTGGGGCGCCGTTTTAAACTCCCCGGATTCATTCTTTTCCAGGGTTCCCAAAATCTCTTTGGCCCTTCCGGTAATCTCACCCGGCAAACCCGCCAGCCGGGCAACCTCGATTCCATAACTCTGGTCGGCCCGGCCGGGCATAATCTTCCTTAAAAAGGTAATCTCTTCCCCCTCCCGCTTCACCGCCACATGGTAGTTTTTGATCCCCGGCAATAACTGTTCCAATTCGGTTAACTCATGATAATGAGTGGCCACCAAAGTTTTAGAACCGATTCGTTGCCGGTTGTGAATAAACTCAATTACTGCCCAGGCGATGCTTAAACCGTCGAAAGTGCTGGTGCCGCGTCCGATTTCATCCAGTATCACCAGAGACTTTGAAGTGGCGTGGTTTAAAATGTAAGCTACTTCATTCATTTCCACCATAAAGGTACTTTGTCCGGTGGCTAAATCATCGGAAGCGCCCACCCGGGTGAAAATCCGGTCAACCACTGAAATATCGGCGGATTTGGCGGGGACAAAACTGCCGATATGGGCCATTAACACTATCAAAGCAACCTGTCTCATATAGGTCGATTTTCCGGCCATATTGGGTCCGGTTATGATTTGGGTGCGGTTGTCATTAAGATCGAGAAAGGTGTCGTTGGGAACAAAGCCGCCGGCGGGAAGCATCCGTTCCACTACCGGATGGCGACCGCCGATAATCAGTATTTTCCCTTCCTCATTTATTTCCGGCCGGACATAGTTGTAACGGACGGCGGTTTCAGCCAAAGCCACCAGGGCGTCCAGCTCCGCCAAGGCATCGGCGTTCGCCTGCAGGGCGTCGATCTCCCGGAGAACCGCTTCTTTTAAGTCGGTAAAAATTTGATATTCCAGGGCAACGCTTTTTTCATGGGCGTTAACAATCAGGTCTTCATACTCTTTTAAGGTTTGATTAATGAAACGCTCCCCGTTGGCCAAGGTTTGCTTGCGGACATAATCCGGAGGAACCAAATTCAAATTGGAGTTGGTGACTTCGATGTAATAACCGAAAACCTGGTTATAACCAACCTTCAAAGATTTGATACCAGTCCGATCCCTTTCCCGCTGCTCCAATTCAGCCACCCAGCGTCTTCCTTGAGTGCTCGCCTCAATCAATCTGGCTAATTCCGGGTTGAAGGAACTTTTAATCATACCTCCCTCTTTTATTGAGAACGGAAGGTCCTCCTTCAAAGCAGCCTCCAGAAGATCCTTTAAATCCGGCAAAGGGTTCAAAGATTTCGCCAAAGCAAGTAATTTGGCCGCCGCTGACTTCGACAATAAGTCCCGGAGCGGCGGAACCTCTGCCAAAGTGTTTTTTAAAGCCAATAAATCCCGGGCATTGGCCGAACCACTGGCCAATTTACCGATGATC
Source organism: Bacillota bacterium (assembly GCA_050260935.1). GTDB lineage: Bacteria > Bacillota > UBA4882 > UBA8346 > UBA8346 > UBA8346. Next base: position 1,677 of record JBLNCU010000191.1, on the reverse strand, counting down.
CGTTGAAGGTCGTAAGTTTTGTTCAATCGCTCCCGGACTGTCTCCCGCCCTTCCAAATTGACGGTAAACTCCCCGATAGCGGCTTGTCGTTCACGGATCGTTTGAACTTTGGTGAGCGGTTGCTCCACCCAGTTGCGAAGTAAACGCCCACCCATAGCGGTTACAGTTTGATCCAGCACTCCATAAAGACTGTTGCCGGTTTCCCCGGTGCGGACGTTTTTAAGCAGTTCCAGATTGCGCCGGGTGGCCGCATCCAGGGCCATAAACTCACCCACTTGGTAGGTGGTGATTTTTCTAATATGCAAAAGGGCATTTTTTTGAGTCTCCGATAAATACTGGAAGACGGCGCCAGCGGCGCAAACGGCGGCCGGAAGTTCCTCACAGCCAAACGAATGCAGGCTAGACAGCTTAAAATGCTCGGTCAACACCCGGTAGGCTTTTTCAAATTGAAAATTAAAGTCTTCCCCATAAGTGATGGAACAATCGGCCAGCGAATGAAATTTGCTGATCGCTTCATAGTCGCGGTTAAGTATGTAGAGCTCGGAAGGTTTAATCCGGGTTAATTCGGTCAGTAATAAACTTCGCTGGCTTTTAGGGAACTGGGTGGTCTGAAATTCGCCGGTTGATAAATCGACATAGGCCAAACCCCAAAAGCTTTCGCGGCTGGTGAATGCCGCCAAGTAGTTGTTGGCTTTTTCGGTCAATAATTGTTCTTCGATAACCGTACCGGGAGTGATAACCCGGATCACTTCACGTTTGACAATTCCCTTGGCCAGTTTGGGGTCTTCTACTTGCTCACAGATGGCCACTTTATAACCTTTGTTTAGTAGTTTAGCCAGGTAACCGGAGGCCGCGTGATAAGGAATTCCACACATGGGAATACGGTCCGCGCCGGACTCACGGGAGGTTAGGACGATCTCTAATTCCCGGGAGGCGGTGACGGCATCTTCGAAGAACATCTCGTAAAAGTCGCCCAGCCGAAAAAAAAGGATACAACCGGCGTATTCCTTTTTAATATCCATATATTGTTGAAGCATGGGAGTAGCCTTGGGCATAGGGACACCTCGATGAAAAAAATAACCGGGTAATACCCGATTATCTTCGACAGTTGCAGAGGTTTTTCCTTTTCAACTATGGCTAAAAAGAACAATCTTCCTATTGAAAATATATTTGGGCGGCAGCTCTTTATTTTTTATAGATAATTCAAGGGGTTGACCGGAGCCCCGTTCTTTCGAATTTCAAAGTGTAAATGCGGACCGGTGCTCAGACCAGTGCTGCCGGCTTTGGCGATGATCTGGCCCTTGGTTACGGTCTGTCCTTTGTCAACCAGTATTAATGAGGTATGAGCATACAAGGTGGAGAAACTCGATCCATGGTCGATGGTGATCATTTTTCCGTAACCGCCGTTAAAACCGGAAAAAATCACCACCCCGGAGTCGGCGGCAGCGATTTCCGTGCCCAAAGGGACGGAAATGTCAAGCCCTGTATGAAACTCGCGTTTGCGTAAAATAGGATGCCGGCGCCAACCGAACATCTGGGTTATTCTGCCGTTAACAGGCCAGATATACTTGCCGGTGCCCAGGGCGACGTGATTCTGGCTTTGATACTCCTTGATCTGAGCCTCAACCTGTTTTGAGGTTTCTTCCAGCTCATCTAAGGATTCTTCAAGGGCCTTTT
>JBLNCU010000190.1:0-11220 GCA_050260935.1 Bacillota bacterium | reverse complement strand
TTAGGCTCAATTTGCGGTTCACCCCCACACACGTGGGGAAAATGGATTTAGCTGGGCGTCAAGAACTGATCGATACGGTTCACCCCCACACACGTGGGGAAAATCTCTTTTTCAAGGTTTTGAATCCATTTATGTACGGTTCACCCCCACACACGTGGGGAAAATAGTTTCATGGTTACCTCCTAAGCTATTTCGATCGGTTCACCCCCACACACGTGGGGAAAATCGGCTGTTAATTTTCTCCTCAAGAAGATTGACCGGTTCACCCCCACACACGTGGGGAAAATTCATACGATCATCTCCTTCTCAATCAATTACCCGGTTCACCCCCACACACGTGGGGAAAATTCAACAGCCGCAACATCCCATATTTTCTTGAACGGTTCACCCCCACACACGTGGGGAAAATGTAATGACCCGGAATGAAATGCTTGCGACGTTCGGTTCACCACCACACACGTGGGGAAAATGCCACGGAAGGTGGTTTGGACAACGATGTAATCGGTTCACCCCCACACACGTGGGGAAAATACTGAAAGAAACATTGCTATTTCGGGATCGTAATCAAAAATAAACCCTCGAAGTCTCTGAGCTGGCGTTTGCAGTTTCCGCTGATACGTATGGCAAATCCTTGTTCGTTGTTAGTGTTATGGACCATAATACATCCGCCATCTTTAGCGTTTTTACAGACTTTTTCCCACAGCTTATCCCGCACCAGGGCTGAAACGGTTCCAACGAACACTCCGGCTTTCGGTTCCAGTAACCACCGGGTCAATTCACCCCGTAACGATACCGGCACACTTTCAAGAATCATTACCACCATCGCTCTCACCCTCCGCGTCACCGTCGCCGTAATTGACTCCTCCGGCGACCATTCCGGCATCCGGGTCCCAGATCCCGCCCGGAAGAGCCTGATCACCGTCAAAATCCGCCGTAGTATTGGAAAATTGCGACCCTTTCAAGTCAAGAACTCCTTCAATATCATCTACAATTCGCTCTAATAAACGGTTTTGGCGGAAGAGATCCCTGCAGGACTTACGCATCTCGGTTTCAATTCCGGCGCTTCCTTTGGCGGCAATCTGAAACGCTAATGGTACGGTTATCTCCACTTTATAGAGATCGGCAATATCATAAACGAAGGAAAGCTGTTTTCCGGTATGGATAAAACCCAACCCCGGCGAGTAACCGAGAGAAACAATGGCCGCATGGCAGATCCCGTATAAGCAAGCATTACCGGCTGATAAAGCTTTATTAACGGGATCGGATTGATTCCAATCATCCCGCCGGTAAGAACGGCCGCTCCATGGCACTCCGGTTTCCAGACTGGCCCTGGCATAAGCCTCCCTAACCCTGATGCCTTCCTTGCCCCGGATTTGCTGCAAGGTCAATCCGTCCGGCAATGGCTCTGGAAACCGCATCCGGTACATTCTAAGTACTATCTGCAACCTGAGTTCCGGATCACTGCACAATCGCGCCTGTCTTATCAGCCGGGAGGCATCCCGGCTCTCTCCCATCCCCTGAGCGTAAAACCTGGTCGCCTGCTCACCACACCAGATCACCAGGCAACCGTTCTCCGCCAAGGACCGGATTGCCGCATGAGTGATGCTCGTCCCCGGCCCAAGCATTAGTAGGGATAAAGCGGCGCACGGAACCGGAGTTTTACCGTCCGGATCTTCGATGGCGATGGATTTGGCGTCCTGATCGATCTTACAGTGCTCCAGGTAGAGGTAGCTTAGGCCATCGCGAAATTTGGGAAGTTCATGCAAGTCGCGCATGGGTGATCACCTTGGTGGGGCAATGGAGAGCAAGCCGAAACCGTATGCTTTGCCGCTTCCCAGCCCGTTGGCAAGGGTTTTTAAAAAATCCTCTTTGTTGGTAATTTGCAGATGGCCTTGAAAAACTACCGCGCCGAATGTCATTTCCCATTTCACCGGCTCCGGACCGTCTTTCTGATTCAACTTTTTCCAGCCTTTGATCCTTAAATCCGGCCGTGTATCGACATCGCAAACTTCGGGATTGATCTGAACCGATAAAAGCTTAAATCCGCCTTTTTCTCCTTTTTGAGCCAGCCAGTGAAGTTGTTCCTCGGTTCTCCGGATAAAAATCCGTTTCCCGTTATTTTTCTTTCCCGCCAGACGCTCCATTTTCGATGCGGTTCCCGTTTTATGAGTCGGATTGGCTTTTAGCAAAAATGATAAAACCTGGCCGTTGGCTAATGATTGAAATTTATCGGCGATAAATTTTGGCCCTTTGGCCTCACAATAACCCGGCGGTAACAAGGACCAATCCGGTTGACACTGGGATTGAACCAATATCCTGACTTCATTCTCATGCCGACTATTTTCCACCCGGTAAAGTAGTCCAAAATCTTGTCGGGCATGGCTGTTTTTCTCCACCGGAGATGGCGCTGATTGCGAAAAGGCTTTTAAAATTGTCCGGTGCAATCCCTGGCAATCCGCCAAATCCTTGCGGACTTGGTAATTGCGGATGTTTAGAATTAAGCTGGAGAGGTACATGGCGAGACCTCCTTTACTCCGGGAAATTTGGTCCAAAAAACGGATACCCGGCGATTATCATACATTCTGGCCGGATTTACCCTGATCCGGTCAGGCCGTTGAGCGGCGCCTTCCGGGTCTTCAATGATGCAATACAATTTATCCGGTAACTTTTTCAAACAGTCTTTGGCTTCCCAATCCCAGGGATAATTTTGTAATGCTTCTTTGATCGAAGCATACTCATAAATCAATCCTTCCAAAACCGGCCGGGTGGACGGACAGGATTTCCGGCCGAGATAAATAGGCCAATGGGGGTTAGCCAGCGCATTACGGCATTTCTGCAATAGCTCCTCCGGACCGGTGAAAACAGCCAGAAAAGCAGCGTCCTGAAGGTAGGTACGGGGAGAGATGATCGATCTTTCAAAAATGGTGTGATAGTCCACCATCTGTCTTCCCGGATTTTCCACTCGCACTCCCAATGTGAACTGCCGATCCAATTCCTCCAAGCGTGGATCATATAAACCATAACCCAATGCGCAACCCAGCAAGCCAATCAACCCCGATTTTGAAGGTTCGGAACCGGAGTCCCGTATATCCCACCGCGCTCGAAGCCCCCATGATTGCAGCGGACCTTCCAGACGCAGTAATAACAAAGGCTGACTAATCATGGTTGACTTCACCCGATTCAATAACCTTATTCAATTCCGTTATGAGTTCTTCAAGGACCTGACATTCTATAGTATCGGGTATTTGAACCTGGCGTAGACTGAACCATAAGCGTTTCACTGCCGTTAAAGAGTATTTTTTCGTTAATAAATCAACATGATTAACAAACTTCTGCAAACTATCCTCGACTAAATCAACCTCCCCGTGGGCCTTAGCCGGTTTGACAAAAGCATTGGCATAACTGACCGGGATATTTTGCGGCCTGATTTCGATCAAAATGGCTTCCGGAAGCTGATGCGCGGCAAACGAATTCTGTTTTCCCGAAGGTGTCGTGAAGATTGCGGCCTTCAAAAAAGCTGGAACCGCAAGCGCCGCCACCCGACAAGCTTCGGTTTTCCTTTGCCGGTAAGCGTCCCACTCACTTTGATCCGCCTTCTCTTCCGGGATTGGACCGGCTAAATTGTTAATAAAACCATTGTAATCCAAAGAGAAGTATTTGTAATAACATGCGGAATTAAATTCAGTATCGCCAATCATTTCCGCGCCAATTGATTCTTGATCTTTCGTCAGATCACCTATAGCGGTGAAATAATCAAATTCATGATCCATTTTATGGGTGGATATTGCATGCGCGACCTGCATGGCGGCTTGAACATCCAAAAAAGCATTGCTTGTGGTCATACGCCCAAACAAAGCCACATCAACCGTCATTGGGTTAAACGCCTTTTTGATAAAGTTAAATAGCCAGGGAAGTTTTTTCTTTGCTTTTTCGGCTTCGGTGTTTTTAAGCTTGCTTTGAGGGTCCAAAAAGCTTATCACCAATTTAAACAGGTCTTTATCCTCCTGATAGGCGTTCTTTAATTGTTCGCCGATTGCCCGAATCTCCCCATGTGTAAAAAACACCATCTGCGGAGTCAATAATTGTTCCGTCTCTTCAGGGCCTGCATTATTCTGAATACCTTCATTTTCTTCGTGATCATCGCTATCATCACTATCGTTTTTGTCTTTACCTGCCTTTTTAGTGATATTGGTCAAAGCTCGTCCTATTTGATCAATCAATTCCTGGGCCATTTCACCCGGATTACTTTTTAAATACTCCCGGATCAAAGATGGTAATGAGCGGGTTTTTTCACCAAAATAATTTTTTAATTCTTCATTATTGCCAAAAAGAACTGATTTTCGAATACTCCTTTTTAAACATTGGCTTGAAATCCTGGAACGGCGAATACCTCCAAAGATGCAATCCTTGGGGCTGCCGCTATCATCCCGGTTAAGGTTTGACGGAGCATGATTTTGCAACATATGGATCTCGATCAACATTTTATAACGCCTCCCTTTTAGTTTCATTATTTTGGTTTTCAAACTTTATTTCTCCAAAGTATGAACGCGCCCATTGTTTCTGGACCCACTTTTCCGGCGCATTCCATTTAGTCAAATCATAAAGCAGCCTTGTCCAATCAACTCCAATTTGATGGCCCTCCGCTAATCTGACCAACTGGCGCAGCCGATAAGCCACTTCCCCGCAGCCAATCCGGAATCCATCAATAACATCAAATTGGCTATCTAGCAAAATCGTAACCCGGCGATCCAGATTCTTGGATTTTGTAACCGCTTGAACACCCTTTAACGTTTTCCCAAAATCGCCCTGAAATGAATATTTATTTAACCCATATAAAGTCGCCACTAAAAAATATAATTCTTCCTCTCTGCTTGCCATAATCTCCGGTGATAATATTCGATAAAATATACCGGCACATTGCCGTGATTCGGCAATACAATTGCCGGCGTTTCGCCGTAATCGGGCAAGCTCGCCCCGATTAAGCTTTTGCAATTGGTCAATAAACCGAATTAACGCTTCCGGATAGATTGGTTTATCTTCATTATTATGTTTTTGCATTTGTTCCGCCTCCTTTCCGCTTTGATTTGGAGTGAAATTCCGTTTGATCTGATAATACTCTATTAATCGCCCGCTCAAATCCGTCCCGCGCCTGGACTTGACGTTTTAGGCTTTTCGCATCGCTATCCAGTGGTTCGGTAACTCTCTCAAATATAGCGATGGCAAGGTCTCTTAATACTTTCTTCCATTGGGCGTCAAGCAACTTTTGTGCTTCAAGATTATCGAAACTCTGCTGTTCCAATTCAGGAAGATAACTTTCATAAAAATAAAGCTGCAACTCCGCCCAAAACTCTCGCAAAGCTTTGATGATCTGCGCCTTAAAAGCATTTTTATTGGATTTTCCATTCCTGGGGTAAGCTTTTCTTTTTAAAAACCACGAAATTTTATCCGCTATCGTATCCGCTAATAATAAAGACTCTTGGATCTTTCTGCCATAATGAGTATGTTGTTCCAATTTGGGAGGCAAGGAAAGTGTTTCATATTGCCATTCAAATACCTTTGCCTGCTTAGTTCGCAACCCAAAAATTTCTATTTTTAAGGGCCTTTTATTAATAAATCGCCCACTTTGTAAAGCAAAAAATTGATCAACAACAAAAGGTCTTTGGTACTTCTTTTTTCCATCGCTTGTTTGAAATTCTTCATCTTTTAACAATAGGAATGGTCCGTAATCACGCCACACCTCCCGTTCTTCTTTCGGCGTTATTGGATTAATACCTGTACTGGTTATTTCATAAGCGACATTGGGATCAAGCCATTCCATTTCCTTTGGAGTCTGTTCGCCAATTCCGGACGCATTAGCAATCTCCTTAACCAAAACCGGACTGGTAATCCCTGAAAAAGTACATTTCCCCCCCTCCCCATAATAAAGATAAAACGCTTGTGGTTGCCAGGTAAATCCTTCAAGGATCGACGGCTTATTCTTGTTGTTTCTCTGGGTGCTCCGCCAAACGGGAGCGCCATAGCTTTTCGAACCCGGTATATACATTCCGCAACAATTTAATACTAGTGTTTCGAATAAATTGTTCCCGGACACCAATACATACCAAGGCAGTTTACGGTTTATGCATGCAAAATGCCCTCTTCCATTTGCCTGCGCAAATACTTGCGCGGATACTAATCCGCGCGCGCAAACCGCCGGAGAATATGCTTGTTCTTTTATATTTAAATGAGTAAAGAAAGGGTCACTGTTAACCGGAGAAACAAAACAAAATAATTCCGTCACGCTGTTTTTTTTCTTTTTTATTTTCGCTTCTTTCGATTGATAAAAAGGGCGACCCTCATTGAATAAATCAAAGGAATCAAATCCGCATTTTTCGGTATAGTTTTGTAAAATATCCCGGTTGAATCCGCCTGCATTGATTAAATCTCCTATATTTTCTAATTCTTTAATTTCATAAGCATCCATGGTAAAAGCGATCAGTAACCGATAAACTCCAAACTGTACTGACGGCGCCGGATCACATATTCTAGATAACTCATGCGCCTTAGTCAGGGTATCAATAATTCCATATTCGTTAATCATGCCTTGTTTATCGATTACCGGTATCCATGGTTCGGTTAATAAATTAAATGACGCCATAGACTCACTCCCCTCTTGTATCAAGAATCATTCCGTAATTGAAGTCGTTTCTGATAATCACCTCCTTCCCAATCCGATCAAAGCCGCGCCAACAATCATTGACTAAACGGAGAATCGTCACCCCCGGCATCCAGACTGGCGCTTTTTCTAACGGTTCGTATCCCGGAGCGTTTTTCACCTCATGAACCCAATAACGCGGCACATTGACAGTATGCTGGTATATCTCTTTCAACACCCGACGGCAAGGGGAACTCTTTCCCTTTAATTCTGTCAAAAACTCCTCGCTTTCCAAAACAAGCAGTTGAATCGAATCATCCCCGATCCGGGTTTTGGCCGTGAAATATGAAACTGCTTCTCCCTCGTCCTCGTCAAAGACTATTCCAACCTGGCGATTCAGTTTAAATGCCGGGGAATAAGGTTCTGATATAAGATATTTTTCAGCTTTGCCGGCTTCTTCGGCGGTATCATCAAGCAATTTCTTTAAAGCTTCTTTATAATCGTCATTATCAGTAATATTATCATTTGAATCATCAGGGATATTTTTATCATAAACATATTCAATCAATCCACGGATATCTTCAGGCAATTCCAGCTTATCTACTTTAGTAAGCGCCGCCAAAGTCTTTAGTAAAATGAAACGCTGATACACAGTCTCACTGGAGCCAAAGTCCGGACGCCCGAATTCCGGGGTGAAAAGATGCAACCGGGCCTCTTTTCCGGTAGGGCGATTCGGGTGGTCATGCCGATGAAGCCGTCCCACCCGTTGTAAGATCAGATCAATCGGCGCAATCTCAGAAAACATCTCGTCGAAATCCAGGTCAAGACTTTGCTCCACCACTTGCGTAGCCACTAAAATAATTTTTTCCGGCCGTTTGCGACTGCTTTTTCCGAATAACGCCAGGACCTGTTCTTCAATCTCTTGCCGCCGTTTTACCGGAAAGCGAGCATGAAATAATAATAACTGGATATCACTATTTGTCGTATCAATTAATTGTTTTAATTCCCGGTAAATCTCTTGAGCGGATATAACTGTATTCGCTATGACACAAAAGCATCCCCCGGTGGTAGCCCGCTGAATGGTCAACCCGGCAATTTCAACCGCATTGCTTAAAAGTCCTGAATGTTTTTCCAATTTTACAATCATTTTTTTGGCTGACCCCGATACTGCTTCTTCCCGGACTCTACCATCCCGATTAACGAAAGTCAGTAACGGGTATGGTGAAAAGCTTTCTATTTGTGAGTTACTAAATTTCGCTTGTGAATTATAAGCTGCAATTAGCGTTTTACGCCGTTCCCCAGGTAGTGTCGCGGATAACAAAATAACCGGTATTCCCAAGCAGCCGCACCATTTTAAAAGCAATACTAAAATTTGCGACATATAAGCATCATAGGCGTGAACTTCATCGATAATCAAAACTTTACCCGCAAGTCCAAAGAGCCGTAAAAAACCATGTTTCACATTAAGAACACTCATTAAAGCTTGATCAATAGTACCGACTCCGTAAGATGCAAGTAGACTTCGTTTTTTTGGCCGAAACCAGTCCAAGGCTTGTTCCTGGTCTAATTGGGTAACATCCGAAAGTTCCGGTGTTTGTTGCGGAGTTTCTTCATCCAAAAGCCAAGACATACCATGAACCAGCCGTATATTTCTGGATGATGAACGATCATGAGCTTCCAGAAACTCCTTAAAGCGCCCGTACATTTGATTGCTGGTGGCAGCGGTCGGCAAAGCGATATAGATACCGCCCAACCCGGTCTCCGCAAGCCACTGGCTGGCCAGATATATCGCCGCCTCAGTCTTTCCTTCGCCCATTGGCGCTTCAATTATGGCCATGCCGGGTATAATTTCACGTTTACTACAAAGGATTTCACAACATGCTTGTATCGGTCGCGGAGAAGGAATCTTAGGCCAGATATCACAAAAAGACAAATTATTTACCCAAGAAATATCTGTAAGTAGACCCAACTTATCTATAGCCGATTTAGCCCGCCGCATACTCATTTCAGCATATACATCCGGTGGGCTGCCACCGTCCTCCATCCCAAAGAGTTCGTTATTTGAGGCGATCCAATCACTTAATACTAATAATCCCGACAGTATTATCCCTACTACGCTGTGATCCTTAAATCTCGGAACCCAATTGTCAATCAAAAAAATCCGTCGTAGCATCCCTTCCAATTCTATTCGTAATGGTTCCCATTGGATCTTATATTCTTCAGTCTCTTCATCCGGTGTATCTGCCTGAAAATTTCCATGATGTCCCCTTATGGCGGCAGAAACAGTCCGCGCTTCGGGCTTACTCCAACTTAATGTCTGAATTAAAAAATCAATCAACCATTCCGCGCTCATTGCCTCATGGCGAAATTTCTCTTCCCATCGTTGACATTTTAAACCTGTCTCTTCCAAAGGTTCGAGCAATTCTTTCGATCCTTTCGCCTGAAAATTAGCGTGACATTTCCCTATATCATGCAAAGCCGTAAGATAAGCCAACCAATTGTTTGCTTTATCCGCATCAGCAGAATATCCGGTAGCCTCACAAAACCGGTTTGCAATACTTTTAAATGCATTTGTTTCTAATAAAGCTAAAGCAACATTACCAACATCTATCAGATGGCAATATAGCGGATGAAACGGCTTGGTTTTGGCCCATAATTTAAAAATGAAATTATTCATACAATAAAATCCCTCTGCAAATTGATTGCTATTATGAATGGCTATAACGTCCCTAACGTTTCAACTTATCCTTCCCCAATCATCCGGGTTCTAATATACTTCCTGAGCCTCCGTGATCCCCCTCATTCCGTACAATCCGCTCCCAATAATTCTGTTGTCAGGCCGGAGCTCCGGCTATCCTTTGTAAATTCATTACTCTGCAGGAAAATTAAGAATCGCCCAATTGCCGTCATCGTTTTTTCGCACAGGCGCGATAAACTCCGTATTAACGTTGGATTGTTCCTTAATTTGTCCTAGGTTCATCATATCCCTCCATACTGCTTGTCCATTTCCCCATCCCCTTTTCATGCTGCGAAGGATTGCGGTTACTTTCTCTTTCGATAAAGAGAGAGCAAAAATGAGTTGTTTTCGGTTTAATATTCTCCTATGAAGACCCGTCATTACCCGGATTTTATTTGTCCTTCCCCCAACGCGCCGGATTTTCCCGGATATACCGGCGAATCGCCTGTAGGGCCGGTTCACTACGGATAATACGATCGTGAAACCTTGGTTGCCATGCGAAATAGGACATGTTATTCCGGTCGCAATACCGTTTAACATTGCCTTTGTAATGATTAATAATGGATGAAACCGAATTTGGGATTAACGGATGAATTCCCCGCGTAGGAACGCGCCCTGACGCGTTCCTACGCCTCATATTCCCATCATGTTGTTCAATCGCCAAAATCCCATGAATGTGATTGGGCATAATGATCCATGCATCCAATCGGACAACGGGAAACCGTTCCGGTATCTCTTTCCAAAATTTTTCGGCGATCTCCCCGGTCATCGATAAAACCATCTTTTATTGCACTATCTTACCAAAAAAACATTGTCGTTCCTTCGTGCAAATCGTAACGAAATAATAACCGGAGTTGGAATAATCGTAACCAGGAAGACGATATTGCTTGGTTATCTTATACATCTTGCCCCACTTCCATTTTACCCCCGCCCCCTGACCACCTTCGGTCATTGAACAAATGTTTGATTCGCTTTTTTTATTCCGTTATCATTGGTCATAAAAAACAGGAGCCCCAGCATCCTGTAGCGTTCGCAAATCCCGGAAACATTGCTGCTTCCCGATGCCGCTCTTTTGCTCCAGCTCTAATGCGGTTAGCCCCTACTCCATCTGAATCCTTAAGAGCAAATTTAAAAACCGGATAAGCCGATCCTTTTTAGCCATTAAGGTTATTCCGTTTTATAAAATTTCACTATTTACCGGATATTTCCTGCTAAAATTTTATGTTTTAATAATGAAAAAAACGGAAAAATTTATTCCGCTTTAACCTAAAAAAGGAAGGCGGTTTCATCCGGCATGTTTTGTCCCGTCCGGAGACGGTTAAATATCAAATATGATTATTTTCCCTCAAATGCAACCCAATCTTGAGTTTTTAAGATTTTTATCGCAATGCCCGACAAAAAAACCGGTAACATCAATGCTCACCGGTTCACTCCCACATCAAAATTCAATTTAAACTTACTCCTCTTCTTCCTTGGTCTAAACCAATTAATCCTTCAAATCACCATTAATTAAGGAACTTCATAATCTTCTCCAAAACCCCGTAATCGGCTCTACATGACAGGTCATAATATAAATCATGAACGGTCTCCCCTGAAAGGCCAAATCTTTATTCGCCGCAAATAAAAGGCCCCGGTTGTTCACCAAGGCCGGAAACCAGCTAATTCTCTTATTCCCCTTCCTCATCACCTTTACCCCCGACGACCCTTGCCAAGGCCACCACCCGGTCTTTTTCATCGAGTTTCATGATCCGGACCCCCTGGGTGTCCCGGCCGGTCTGGGAGATATCCTTGACACTGGTGCGGATGATGATTCCCTCCGCCGTGATCACCATCAGCTCGTCATTTTCGG
>JBLNCU010000189.1:0-4453 GCA_050260935.1 Bacillota bacterium | reverse complement strand
GTCTCCTTTTTTTTCATTGCATCATTGATCAATGCTTCCCGATCCAGATTAGCTTCGGCCTTGAGGATCTTCTCAAGTTTAGGCTTGATAGCCGGCCGCTTGGGAAGGAAAACGGTACAACAGTCTTCGTAAGGCAAGATCGACGTTTCATAGGTTTCGATTCTCAGGGCTAGATTGGTAATTTCGGATTTGTCCATGCAGATTAAAGGCCGGAAGACCGGGAGGCCTACTGCTGCATTGGTCACCGCTAGGCTTTGAATGGTTTGGCTCGCCACCTGGCCGAGGCTTTCACCGGTGATCAAGCCCGAACACTGGTTTTGAAGGGCGATTTTTTCAGCGATAAACATCATATATCTCCGGGAAAGGAGAGTAAATATTTCCTCGGGGCAGTTCGCCCGGATGGCTTGTTGAATCTCAAGTAAATTGACGATATGAAGGGTGATGGAACGGCAGTATTTAGCTAAAATCCGAGTCAGTTCGATTACCTTCTCCTTGGCCCGTTCACTAGTGAAGGGATAACTGTGGAAGTGGACCGCTTCCAGTTCCACCCCTCTTTTAGCCATCAACCAGCCGGCTACCGGGCTGTCGATCCCGCCGGATAAAAGGAGAAGGGCTTTACCATTAGTGGTATAAGGCATCCCTCCGAAACCCGGAATTTTATCAGTGTATAGATAGGCATAATCCCTGATTTCCACGTAAACAGTTAAACCGGGGCGATGGACATCCACCTTCAAACCGGCGCAACGCTCCAGAATGAAGGCACCCACCTCTTTGCTAACCTCCTGTGAATGTAGGGGGAAACCCTTATCAGCCCTTTTAGTTTCTACTTTAAAACTTGTAAAATGATCGACAGCCAATTTTTGGGAGAGCAACTCCCAAGCGGTTGCTTTAATTTGTTCGATATCGGAATCAAATTTTGAAGCGACACTGACTGAGACCACTCCAAAAACCTTGGTCGCCTCGGCCGCAATTTGCTCCGGATTTGCCGGACCTAGATTTTCAATATAAATCCGACTGTCTTTTTTAAAGATGGTTAGACCTTCATATTTCCGTAAAGCCCTTTTGAGGTTTTTAACCAAGGTGTCTTCGAAGAAAGGGCGGTTCAGCCCCTTAAGGCTGATCTCTCCATGCCTGACGATGATTACTTTTTCCATTTTCGATCTCCCGTGATAGTTTTGCGAAGGGCGGCTACTTGCGCCTGAAGCCGATCAGCTACATAGTCGATTTCGGCTAACTCATTAAAACGGCTGAAACTAAAACGAATCGCGGAATCCAGCTCAGCCTCGGAACGTCCCATGGCTTGTAGGACATGGCTAAAAGATTTTTTCCGGGAAGAACAGGCTGACCCGGAAGAAACGTAGATCCCGTCTTGTTCAAGGGCGTGAAGCAATATTTCGCTTTTAACCCCTAAAAACGATACATCAAGGATATGGGGCGCGCAATTTGCTCCAGAAGGGCTGTTGATCCTGATATCCGGGATATTTCGTTCAATCTCATTTTGGAGATGTTCTTTTAATAATCTCATTTTAGCTATGTCTTCGGCGAGTGATCGAACGGCTTGTTCGGCGGCGGCGCTCATCCCGGCGATCGCCGGTAAATTTTCGGTGCCGGACCGTAAACCGTTTTCCTGGTTGCCTCCGTAAAATAACGGTTCCAATTTGACTCCTTTTTTGATAAACAGCGCCCCAACGCCTTTAGGACCATGAAACTTGTGGCCACTCACGGATAAAAGGTCGATATTTAGCGAATTTACCCTAAAGGGTACTTTGCCAAAGGCTTGGACCGCATCTACATGGAAGATGGTTTTTTTTCCGGAAGAACGAAGGAGCTTAACTATTTCAGGTATAGGCTGAAGGGCGCCGGTTTCATTATTCACCAACATTATGCTCAATAAAGCCGGTTCCTTTTCTAAAACCGCTCTCACTTCATTAAGTTTTAATATTCCCGAAGAGTCCACGTTCAAATAAGCGACCTCAAAACCTTCGGCTTCCAACTGTTTAAAAACGTTTAACACTGAGGGATGTTCGATTTTGGTGGTCGCGATAAATTTATTAAAATGGCGGGCTCTTTTTAAAAAACCCATAATCGCTAAGTTATTAGACTCGGTACCGCCGGAGGTGAAGCAGATCTCTTCGGGAGCCGCCCCAAGGGCGAAAGCCATTTTCCGCCGCGCTTGGGAGAGGTCCCGTTCGGCCTCAAGGCCTTTCCGGTGCAAGGATGATGGATTTCCATAACAGTCTGAATAAGCCCGGTTAATGGCAGCGATTACTTCCGGGATTGGTTTGGTAGTGGCGCTGTTATCTAAATAAACTTCCATGAACGGTCTCCTTGTGCTATAGATGAATTACTCAACTGTGGCGTCAACTTTTAAAAGATCTTGAATGATTGCTCCAGCCATAATCAAACCGGCGATGGGGGGCAGATAGGGCATGCTCCCTGGTATTTTTCGGCGTTTGGTGCAATTCCATTCTTGGCCTTCGCCATGTTGCGAGCAGATACAGCCATTATGGCAGGTTAACACATCCGAGCGTGATGCGACGGGCGGTTCAGGGGAATAAACCACTTTTACCCCTTGGGTAATCCCTTTTTCCCGTAAACTTTTCCGGACAGCCTTAGCCAAAGGACAAGTATGGGTCTTGCTGATATCGTCGATCCGGAAAGCTACCGGATTAAATTTATTGCCTGTGCCCATAGAGGAGATGATTGGAATCTCATTTTTAACGCAATACTCGATCAGGTCTACTTTGGACCAAACGGTATCGATGGCGTCGGCTACATAGGAAATCCCGGCGTCAATAATCCGGCTAAGATTTTCGGAGGTCAGAAATTCATTTTTGGGAATGACCTCCGCTTGGGGGTTGATGGCTTTCACTCGTTCCGTCATTACCTCCACCTTGGAACGGCCGTAATTACCGGTTACGGCATGAATCTGGCGGTTGGTATTGGTCAGGCAAACCTCATCGAAATCAACCAGCACCAGCCGGCCGATTCCAGCCCGGGCCAATGCTTCGACAGTAAAGGAACCGACTCCGCCCAGGCCGACTACGGCCACCTTGGCTGAGTAAAGCCTTTCCAAACCCTCTTTTCCGATGAGTAATTCGGTTCTACTGAACCGATGTTGGGTCTCTGTGGTCATATTTTCCTCCGAAGGCAGTTTTAACGAATTTTCTTCATTTTAAAGCAAAATCCTTTTGCTATAATTATTAAGGATACCTTAATTATTCACCTAATTATCTTAATCAATGAATCTTCCAATCCGGGACCGGCTTTGAACCAAATTCGCGTTTGTTATCGGTTTCAATCTTTCAAATTTGATTAAGGCGGGAGGCAGTCATTAAAAATACAGCAGGCTAAAAATTCCTTTAAATTAAAGGAATTTATTTAAAGTTATAGAAAAAGTATCCAGAGGTGATTGGGATGGAAAAAATAGATCTTGAAAAACTGTCGAAAGCCAGAGAAGTCATTTTAAAAATGGCCAATGGAGTCAATCCTTTAACTGGAGAATCCATCGAGAAGGAACACTTTTTACAAGATCCCCGGATTATTCGCTGTTTGTTCTTCATCGCCGACTCCTTGAAGCAGCAACAAGAAGGGGCGGTTTATCGGAACCGCCGGTCAAACTCATTCATAATTAGCGCCGAGGAAAAAAAGCAGGTCCAATTCACCGAAGGTAAAATCGGGGTCAATGAGTTTTCCAAATGCGTTAACAGAGTTCTGGACTTGACCAGGAGTAAGAAATTGACTGGAGTAGAGTTGAATAAACGATTGAAAAAGATGGGATTGCTGGCTGAGGAGCAGACTCCAGACGGCAAGACCCGCACGACAGTTAACAACCAGTCGCTGGATTATGGTTTTGAAACGGAATTACGAAATTATAACGGAAATGAATATCAAATGGTATTGATAAATGATAAAGGGAAACGATATTTACTGGATAATTTGGAAATCATCATGGCGGAAGAAGCTTAGCGACTGATCTTTGCTAATCTAAGGGTTTCAAACCGTAAACCGAGGATCGAATCATTCCCCGTTCGGCGGCTAAAGGCATCCGTGAGGGGCCTAATCTAGATAGCCCCCCACCCCGGCTGGCCGGGGCAAGCGAAAGGATGAAAATTTTGCAGTCAAGGGTCTAACGGCGATCCCTTGCCCTTTAAAAGGGTAACCACCATGCTCCGATGTCAATTTGAAGCAGTTGGGGCTTTATTAGATGGTATTAGACTGCGAAGTTATACCTTTTCCTGTGTTCCAGGACGGGACGAAGTCGCGGAGGACATGGAAGTCCGGGAGCGACCTTTTAAAGGGACTAAGGGATCTAGTTTTTAGTATAAAGTATTTTCTAGAATAGTCGCCCACCCCGGCCACGCCGGGGCACGTTAAAGGATGAAAATAGAAGTTAAGCAAGCCTATTTTATCTCCCCCAGAGGCGCGGAGGCGCTGAGGTATTGGTCATTCA
>JBLNCU010000188.1:0-2876 GCA_050260935.1 Bacillota bacterium | reverse complement strand
CTCACTATTCCGGGCTCGCTTTGTTAAGTAAACCGCCGGTACTTTTCCTCTTCAACGTTATTTGAACATATAATAAAATATATGAAATTAGTAGGAGTATATCATAACTTCCCGGAAAGTTCAATTGGTAATCATCCGGATTAAAATTGGATACCAACTGGAATAATAATTCTAATATAATGAGGAGGTATCGCCAATGTCTACTATACCCCTTGAGGAATTAAGCGACAAGATAAATCTGGTCTTTAAAAATAACCGTCAATTGGCCCCATATGCCTTGAAAGCCAGGGTATACGATAACGGAACAGTGCAGATACAAGGCATAGTTGATGTCTTAGAAGAAAAGATTCAGGCTGAGGAGTTGGTTTGGAACTTTCCCGGTGTCAAAAAGGTGGAGAATAATATCACCGTATGCACTGACGGGGAGATTGACGATTCCGACGTCGCTTTTGAAGTTGGCGAGGAATTGCTGGCCAACCCGGAAATTCCGAAGACGGTCGGTTTTAAGGTGAACGGGGGGGAAGTGCAACTGGTGGGCAGTGTCACTAATTTTAATGAAGAAAGGCGGGCGATTGAGACCGCCGCCAAGGCAAGGGGGGTCAGGGACGTTGTCAGCCGGTTGCGCTTGCAGGACCAAACCGACGACGCCAGTTTAAACAACATAGTTCAAGCGGCGCTAATGGAGGAGCCAGACCTTGTCCCCGGCCGGATTAAAACAATTACCGCCAACGGAATAGTCACCTTATACGGTAAAATCCCGGAAAACCAGGCCGTTTTAGCCATCGACACCGTCTCCAAAGTGCCGGGGGTAAAAAGCATTAGGAATTTTATGAATCAACAGCCCACTGAGGCCGATGACCAAGTGGTCATCCGCTTCATGGAGGAAATGGCCTCCAACCCTTATCTTAATCGCGCTCCGGTCAGTATCGAGGTGGCTGACGGCAAGGTGACGATCTCCGGGGAGCTTGACAACTTTAAGGCCAAAAAGGATATTGAAGAAATAATCCATAAAATTTTGAGCCAGTTTAAACCACAGGTTTATAATGTCGACAATAAATTACGGTTAGTCGAGGAATAGGCGGCTGCTATAGCCCTCTAATGGTCCAGGTTTTTGAGATACTCCCCGGCCAGTTCCAATAGACGGGCTCTTTGGTTTAGGTCCGGCTCGTCCAATATCCGTTCCTTAAGGTAAGCCAGGATGGCTCCAATCAATGGACCGGGCTGGAGATTAAAAGTTTCCAGCAGATCATTACCGGTAATATCTAAAGCAAACGGGTTTAAACCCGGTTTTCCATTAAGAACAGTTAAAATCCGTTCCGAAATATAGCGCCAGCTTTCCCAGGTCTGATAATCGACTCTTCCGGTAGCTATGATATCAGCCCGCCGGAGTTCAAGAAGGCCGGCCAGGTGTTCAGGGCCGACCCTGGCTATCAGCCGCCGGATTGCCCCATCGCCGGTCTGCTGATCCAGGTGGAACATATGCCATCTTATTAAAGGCACGACCTCCTCTATGACCTTGCCCGGGTAATGTAAACGTTCAAGCGCCAATCGCCCAATTTCCGCCCCTCGCTGATCGTGGCCGTAAAAATGTACTCCTTTGGCGTCTTCACTCCGGGTTACCGGCTTGGCGATATCATGCAATAAAGCCGCCAAACGCAACCGGAGTTCGGGGTTTATATTTTCAGTGGTTCTCACTGAATGTTCCCAAAGGTTCCAGCGGTGATAAGGCCCTTGTTTTATTCTGTCGGAATCCGCCAGTTCCGGAAGAAACTCCTTCAACAGGCCGGATTTTTTCAAACCCGCTAAACCACGACCCACCCAAGCCCCTAACAACAATTTGCTGAATTCATCGCGGATCCTTTCCAGACTGGTTCCTCTAGCCCAGGCCGGGTTGATGGCTTTCTCAGTCAAAGGGTCGGGGCGGAGGTTTAAGGTTGCCAGAAAACGGTAAAAACGGAACATCCGCAAGCCGTCTTCCCTGAATCGCAACTGCGGATCGCCGACGCTCCGCAGCAATCGCCGCTGAAGATCCCGTCGCCCATTGAAGGGATCGACCAGTTCCCTGGTTTTTAGATCGAAAGCGATGGCATTAATGGTAAAGTCGCGTCTGGCTAGATCCAATTGAAGGTCTTTCCCAAACCGGACTTGGTCCGGGCGCCTTCCGTCACTATATCCCAGATCCTCTCTAAAAGTGGTGATTTCGACCGGGAACCCTTCATTGATAACCAGAATAGTTCCAAACTGCTTTCCGCTGGGTATTGTTTGAGGAAAAATCCTCTCCACCTGCTCGGGAAGCGCATCACTGGTCAGGTCCCAATCCCCTGGTTCTTGGCCCCGGAGTAAATCCCGGACCGCCCCTCCTACTAAATAAAGCTGAAAACCCGCCTCAAGAAACCTGCGGGCAATGTCGGTGATAAAGGCGGGGATAGTTTGAAAATCAAGTTTCTCGGTGGTGGTCAGCGGAAAACGTGCCCCGGGCATAAAAAATCCACTCCGATTCCAATTTTTAACCAGTCGTTAATCCGTCGCCGTTGACAAGGATTAACCTGGATGTTAAGCTCCTGATATCCGGTCTATTCTTTTTAATGAAAGGCGCAGCGCCGAACGATGGCAGATGTTTTGACAACGTAAACAATGAATACATTCGGAACTCTCAATCCTTGGAAGATCGGTGACGGGATTGACGGCGTCGATGGCATTCATCTGGCAGGCCCCTTCGGTGCATTTACCACAGACCATGCAGGTTCCGGCGTCGGATCGCATTTTCAACGGAGCCAGTCGCGAGGTCAAGGCCAGAATCGCCCCCAAAGGGCACAAATACCGGCAAAATGGTCTTTCTATAAAAACCGCCACCAGTAATATTAATGTTAAAGCAG
>JBLNCU010000187.1:0-6679 GCA_050260935.1 Bacillota bacterium | reverse complement strand
CTAATTCAGGATCAAATTGAATCCCGGCCCACTTCCGCAGTTCAGAAAGGGCTTCCTCCTTTGTCAGCGCCTTCCTGTAAGGGCGGTCGTTGGTCATGGCGTCATAAGCGTCGGCAATAGCCAAAATCCGGCATTCAAGCGGTATTTTCTCCCCCTTTAGGCCCAAAGGATATCCTGAGCCGTTCCACCATTCGTGATGTTTGTAAATCCAATCTGCTACCGGACGCAACTCTGAGGAAGCCTGGGCAATCCGGTAACCGATCTCGCAATGCTTCCGCATTTCCACAATTTCTTCCGAAGTTAAAGCGCCTGGTTTCAACAAAAGCCGATCAGGAATCCCTACCTTGCCGATATCATGGAATTGAGCCAAAAGCCGCAAGTTAGTTAAAGTATGTTCCGGGAGATTAATGGCGGAACCAAGTGCGATTACCAATTCCTGCAGCCGGTCGGTATGGCCTTCGGTGTCGAAATCGCGTTCCCTCAATGCCGTTACCAGTGTTTGGATGATGTTGCTTCTGGGACTTTGGCGGCGAAACAGCTTTTCCCGTTTCATATTATCATCGGCTTCACTTAAAAGGGTGTCGACATTCAATTGGGAACCTTTACTAATAACATAGCCGATGGAAAGGCTTAAAGGCGACTCGGGATGTCCCCCATTATAAGCAGCGACCGCCCCCCGAATCCGTTTAATCACACTTTCCACCGACAGGCGATTGCTTTTCAATAGAAGCACCGCGAACTCGTCGCCTCCAATTCGCGCTACAGTTGCGCCCTCGTCTACTGCTGATTTGATAAGACCGGCGGTCTTAACCAAAAAATCATCCCCGGCCTTATGCCCGTAAGTTTCGTTAAATTCCTTAAAACCGTCAATGTTGCAAAAAATCATGCCTATGGGCAAATTGTCCTCATTCTTGATTAACCGGTCCACCTCGGTCTGGAAAAACGCCCGATCATACAAACCGGTCAACTGGTCATGAGTGCCGAGATACTTGACCTGTTCCTCTATTTGTTTGCGGTCGGTGAGATCCCGGATAGTTTCGATGGCCCCGACCCAATTCTGGTTTTTGTCATACAGCGGCGCAGCTTTTGCCCAAATAGTCGCGCCTTGGCCTCCATTAAGTCTTGGAACAAATACCTCGCCGTAAAGTGTTTCCCCCTTTCTTTTAATATACTTGTATCCTACCGTATCCCCGGGGTTTTCCAAAATTGTTCCCACCATATTTATCAACATCGGTTTCCGTTGGCCATAGAAAAATTCCGCATATTCAAAATCCCCTTTTCCCATAATCTCCTCTTTTTTTATCCCGGTCATTTCCGCGATAGCATGATTCCAGGCAATAACCCTCTGCTCGCGGTCTATCACAAAAGTGGGGTCCGGAAGAAAATCGATGATACCCATAAGTTTTTGGTTGGTATTTGTTAATTCTTCCTCAACACTCTTGCGGGCGGAAATATCACGGGCGGTTGTGAAAATTAGGTCTGCGCCGTTGTGATAAAAAATATGGGCGCCGATTTCCGCCGGTACTCTCAAGCCTTTTTTAGCCACCAGACAAGCTTCAAAGGCAGTATGCCCGGTTTTAACCAGTGATTTTAACTTGTCTAAAGCTTCCAGGCGATCTTTTTTTATTAGAAGATCGCCAATTGACATTTTAAGCAGTTCTTCTCTGGTGTAACCCAGCCAATTTAAGGTAGTGTTGTTTATTTCCAAAAAGCATCCGAAATTGCCGTTGGCCGGAGATAGTAAAAATACGCCTTCGTTGGAATTATGGAACCATTCCCGGAACAGATCGCAATATTCCCGGAAAGCTTTCTTTTGCTTATGTAAAAACAAGCCCATCAAAACCCCTCTTATTAAAAGGAATTATTTTAAACCGCGGTTAATTTTTTAATAAACCCAGGTTCTCCAAGGTTTCCATCAATTTTTTCTTTTCAATGGGTTTGGGAAGAAAAGCTTCGCACTGACCCTTAAAAACGGTTTGAATATTGCTGACATCGCTTAAAATGGAGATCGTGATCACCTTTACACTTCCGGAACCCTTAATTCCCAGCTCTCTTTCGATCTGCCTGATTTCCGTCAACACCTCCTGCCCGTCCATCTCCGGCATAAGAATATCAAGACAGATTAAGTCATAGGGTTTTTTTTCTTCCAAGGCCATTCTATAGGCAGTAATAGCTTCCAATCCATTTACCGTAATGTCACATTCTCCATAAGGAGCCAGAAAGGATTGCAAGAGCCGGCGGGTAACGAAATCATCTTCAACAATCAAGACTTTCACCGCTATTCCTTCTTTCAAAAGTTTACGGATTTACTAATTTAACAGGTTTTTATCCCATTCTTTTTCGGCAAAATAGGTTTTTATCCTTTCTATCTCCCCCGCTAATTTTTTAAAAACTGAACGGGCGTTATTTAAATCAGCCGTTTTACCCATTTTTTCAAGTTCGTTAAGCAGATCAAAGACCCGGTGGGCGCCGAAATTAACCACCGCTCCCCGGAAACTATGAGCGGACAGCTCCAAATTTCGCGGGTTCCCGGTTTCAATAGCCTCCTTTATTTCCTGCAAACGCCGCGGGCAATCGTTGACAAAAATCATCACCAGTTCCTTAAGTAATTCCTTATCCCCCTCAACGATTCTCATGGTTTCCGCCAGATCTACCGGGGGTGATTCGGCGGCGTCCGCTTTTTTCGCCGGCAACAAGTTGGCAATTATTGTATATAACTGATCGGCTTTTATTGGTTTAGTGAGATAACCATCCATTCCGGCGGCTAAACATCTTTCCCGGTCTCCCTCCATGGCGTAGGCGGTCATGGCGATAACCGGGATATGAGCTTGAGTTAGTTTCTCCCCCTCCCGTATTCTGGCGGTTGTTTCGAAGCCATCCAGATCCGGCATTTGAACATCCATTAGTACTAAATCAAAACTTTCATTTTCCAAGGCCTTTAAAGCTGTGACTCCATCCGGCGCGGTTGCGACCTTCCAGCCCCTATTTTGGAGTAGAGCGGTAACCAGTTTCTTATTTACCGGATTATCTTCGACAACCAGGATTCTGGCTCTAGAAAAAGCCCCGGTCTCTATATGAATCTCCTTTTCCTTGATTAATTCATCCTGATCCTGTTTATCCACTGTAATAGTAAAGAAAAACTCGCTGCCTCTCCCTTCGTTACTCGCAACCCCGATTTCTCCGCCCATCAATTTGACCAACTGTTTAGAGATAGCCAACCCCAAGCCTGAACCACTATGCCTTTTAGTGGTGGAATCATCCAACTGGCTGAAACTTTCAAACAATAAGCCGATTTTACTTGGGTCTATTCCGACACCGGTGTCTTTTACTGAAAACTTCAATTGGATTTGGGAAGAGGCGGTCTCTCCTACTTTAACAACACTTACCGTAACCGTTCCATCCTCAGTGAATTTAATCGCATTACTAATAAGGTTCAATAGTATCTGTTTCAAGCGGCCGGGATCGCTTTTTACGCAGACCGGCACATCAGGGTTAATATCGGAAGTAAGCGCGATACCTTTCTCCTGGGCCCTAACTCTATATACTTTGATGGCATTGGCGATAACTTCCCTCAGATTAAAGGCGACTATGTCCAACTGTAATTTACCGGCTTCAATTTTTGAGATGTCCAAAATATCATTCACCAAATCCAATAAGGAATCTGAAGATATCTTAAGCATTTCCAGGTATTCCTGTTGAACCGGGGACAATTCCGTCGTTTGCAATAAATCAACCATCCCGACGATTCCATTCATGGGGGTCCGGATTTCGTGGCTGATATTCGCCAAAAACTGGCTCTTGGCCCGGTTAGCCTCCTCGGCGGCTATTTTGGCTTTTTTTAGCTCCTCTTCACCGCGTTTCTTGTCGGTAATATCGCGCAAAATTACTAATACCGCCGCTTTTTCCTTAATATTAAAATTAGTGGCTGTTACTTCGACGTCGATAAAAGCCCCGTCGGCTCTTAAGATTTTCCTTTCCCTAAATGACACGGTAAAGTTTTCCTGTTTTAATTGTTCCATTTTTTTCCCGACATCTTCCCGGTAGTCTGGATGCAAATAGTCTATAACCCTTTTACCGTAAAGATCTTCCGGTTTCGCAAAACCGTAAATTTTAGCCGCCGCTTGGTTGGCGAAAACGAAGATGCCATCTTTTTGAATAAAAATGCCGTTCGGAGAGAATTCGACTACTTTTCTGTAGCGCTCCTCGCTTTCCTGCAACGCCTCTTCCATTCGTTTTTGGAAAGTGACATCCCGGGCTATTCCCTCGATGGCTATTAGGCGGTGCTCTTCATCGTAAAAAAGCGTCCGGCTGTGTTCAATCATAATTAAACCGCCGTTTTTGTGAAGCCAGCGTAAAACTACCGGAGACACGCTTAACCTCTCTTTTTCTTCGAGAAAAACCCGATCCGGCGGATAGATTATCTTATATAAAATCATTGGGTTGCTATAAAATTCTTCCGCGCTATAACCGGTAATTCTGGAAACGGAAGGACTTATATACTCCATTCCTTCCGTCGGCCATACCCGGTAACGGTAAATGATATCCCTGGCATTTTCAGCCAGTAACCGGAAGCGTTCCTCACTTTTGGAGAGAGAGAGCCGGGTTTTTTCAAAGTATGCCAGTATGACGCCGATAGCCACGATTACTTCTAAAAAGGCTGCTAACAAGTAGCCGAAAAACAAAAACGGCTCGCTGGAACGGGCTAATGGATAATTCCATTTATGCAGCCCCCAGATGATAAAAGCCCAACCCGTAAGGTGCTTCCCGATCCCTGGCGCGCCGAAGGTCCGTAAAAAAACTATCCCGGTCCAGATATAAGTAGATCCCATAAAGACAAAGGTAATGAAAGTAGCCGTCAAAAAAGGCAACTGCCCTAAAATGCAGGCGGCAACCCAAATAATATCGGCAACCGTAAAATATAGCCACCATATGGGAATCTTCTTCTCCAGAAATTCATAAGTGCCCCATAAAAGTAATAAGCCGCTGATTAATGTAGCTGATTGATTGAAGAGAAACAGCATTCCTCGTTGGCCCCAGATCAACACCGCGGTTTCGAAAACATGGCGTAAAAAATAAATTCCCCAACTAAAAGCCCAGATTTTGATATAGCGTTTCTTGTCCACTAACGAAAGATAGCAGAAAATAACCGCTAAAATGACGGTTCCCATTGTTGCTATTATTTGTGAAGAAACGGCGGCCATATCTTCACCTCCAACGCCTTTTCGTCGCCAAGACGCGGAATCCGCTTTTTTAAACAGCCGGGATATTTCAATGAATTATACCAATTTAATAAACGATCGATCTCCACGGCCAAACCGGGAATATCCGGATCAAAACCCGCTTTGAAGTGAGCGCTGTTTCCGACGGCTTTACCAGCATTCAAAAACGGCGGATTTAAAAACTATTCGCTGTTTTTCTCCACATTACTTTTTCGGTTGAATTCGATAATTAAGTTATAGGGAGAAAACCCCGCAAGGCCCCTGAAGATGATTTAAAAATGATGGGTATCCTTTTCCAGGGGGATAACATCCTCCGGAGTGACTACCTTGGTTTTGGGTTCCGCTTTTCCCGGCAACAAGACTTTCTGATTTTGGAGCACATCAGGATGGGCCGCTATTTGATGGGTTTGCCCGATAGTTTTTACAGCTTGGCCGCTGTGGGTCAAATAATGTCCTCCACGATTTATCGATTCCAATTGCTCTTGGGCGGCTTTGGCCTTTCCATGCACTAATTCCGAGAGCTCCAGGACAATCTTCCGCATACCGTCGGCCTGGGCGTTTAATTCCTCGGCCGCCGAGGCGCTCTCTTCGGCATTGGCGGCATTTTGCTGGGTGACTGTCTCCATTTGGACCATCGCTTTATTGACTTGGTCAACACCCTGAGTCTGTTCCTGGCTGGCTACCGAGATCTCATCCATTAGTTCATTGACCTTCTTGGCCTGACTGGTTATTTCATTTAAGGCTTCCCGAACCCGTTCGGCGACGGCCACGCCTTTAGCGGACAATTCAATATTTGTTTCAATAATAGCGGTAGTATCCTTTGCCGCTTGGGCGCTCCGCTGGGCCAGATTCCTTACCTCCTCGGCGACTACGGCGAAACCCATTCCGGCTTCCCCGGCCCGGGCCGCTTCCACTGCGGCGTTTAAGGCTAAAATATTGGTTTGGAAGGCAATATCATCAATAACCTTAATGATCTTGGAGATTTGGTCGCTCGATTTTTTGATCTCCTGAATCGAGTTCATCATTTCCTGCATTTCGTTCCCGCCTTTTTCGGCCGATTCCTTGGTCTGTTCGGACAATTGAGTCGCCTGCCGGGTATTGGCGGTGTTTTGCTGCAACATTGAGGCGGATTCTTGCAAGATTGAAGAGGTCTCTTCAATGGCTGAGGCCTGCTCGGCGCTGCCTTGGGATAACTGTTGGGCCGAAGCCGACAACTGGCTGGAGGCTGCCGCCACCTGCTGCGCGCCTTCATTTAGCCTGCTCACTATCCTGTTTACCGGTTTGGTAATACTGTTTGTAATAAACCAGGCCATGGTTATGCCCAAAATAATGGCGGCTATTCCTAAGGAAAGTAATAGCCAAAGGGCGTTTCGGTAAGCATTACTGGCGTTGACTTTGGCTGTTTCGGCTTCGGTTTTTTCCAGTTGCACGATGTCGTTCAACGCTTGGGTCCATTTTTC
>JBLNCU010000186.1:0-31022 GCA_050260935.1 Bacillota bacterium | reverse complement strand
ATGAAGGATTTCATCAGATTTTTTTAAGCTGTCAACCTCATAAGTTTACTGACCAACTTTTCTTTCTGATTGCGCAATTCGTTCCTCTTCTGCCTGTAAGAATTTTTCCGCTGCCGATGGGCCCCTTTTAAATACTTCAAGGGCCCGTTCGGGAAATTCTACCTTCCAGCGGCTCATCATGACCAGGTTGATCCCGTAGCGGGCTGCGCTCTCGTTTAAGGTACCTCCTTCTCAAAGTTGTATAATAATACCCAATGCCTTTTATCGACGGGAATTGCCGCATTGGCCGCATGTCGGTGAATCTGGAGTTCATGAAGGCGGGTTATCCGCCCATTGATATCAAGATTACCAACCGGCGGCGGTATTACGACTGTTTCACCGATTACCACGAAACGGGCAGTCCGGATGCTATGACCGAGTTGTTTGCTTCTTATCCGGAACAAGAGTTGGAACGGTATTTATCCATTATCAAGACAGCGAACAGCTTATCTGGATAAGGAAAGGCTTTTAAAAAATCTCGGCATTAAAAAACACCGTATAGCCTAAACTATTACGGTGTTTTATTTTCACCTAAGAATTGGTTTTAAATAGTGGTGCCCAGGACCGGACTTGAACCGGTACGGTTGCCCATACGCCCCTCAAACGTACGCGTCTGCCAGTTCCGCCACCTGGGCATTTAATCGACTATAAAATATTATAATTGGGATCAATCAGGATGTCAAATACTTTTTTATGGTAGGCCTCTTGATGAAAAGCCTTATGAGGGCTTATTCGCCGAAAGGAGAAGGTCATCGTGATCCATCGTATTTTCAGGAACCGGATTTTATTGAAAGGAAGGTCTTTTTTCAATCTTTTAGCGGAAAATAGTTTAAAAAAGCGGGAGACTATTTAGGGGTTTAGCTGGGGAATTGAGTTTTCGGGTATAATTCCTGCTCACCATGGCAATAATCAATCATAGACGCGCGGAATGAAAGGTCTAGGAGTTGATTGGCTTAATGCTGGTGAATAAGGTGGAAATCTGCGGGGTTAATACCGCGAAACTTCCGGTTTTGTCCAGTAGTAAAATGAGAGAACTATTACAAAGAATGCAATCCGGTGATCGTTCAGCCCGGGAAGAATTGATAAATGGAAATTTACGGTTAGTCTTGAGTGTGATTCAACGTTTTAACAACCGGGGCGAATATGTGGACGACTTGTTCCAGGTCGGTTGTATCGGGTTGATGAAAGCCATTGATAATTTTGATCTCTCACAGAATGTTAAGTTTTCAACCTACGCCGTACCGATGATCATCGGAGAAATCCGTCGCTATCTCCGTGACAACAATCCTTTAAGAGTCAGCCGATCTTTGCGGGATATAGCCTATAAAGCCCTGCAAGTCCGGGATGCTTTGGTCAGCAAGAATTCCAAAGAGCCGACCGTGGCGGAGATTGCCGAAGAATTGAAAGTGCCCCGGGAAGAAGTGGTCTTTGCACTGGATGCCATTCAGGAGCCGATATCGCTCTTTGAACCGATTTACCATGACGGCGGCGACCCGATCTTCGTAATGGACCAGATCAGCGACGAGCGCCATCTGGACGGCCAGTGGCTGGAGGGCCTTTCGATCAAGGAAGCTATGAGCAAGCTAAATGAGAGAGAAAAACTTATTTTGGAGATGCGCTTCTTTGAAGGAAGAACCCAAATGGAAGTGGCCGAAGAGATCGGGATCTCCCAGGCCCAGGTCTCCCGCTTGGAGAAGAACGCTTTAAAGCATATGAAACGGTATGTGGCGGGAAACAACGAGTAAAAACGGAAAGCCGAAGCTTTAAAATGGGGTGAAGACATTTAGATGTCGTTTAGATACCGCTTATTAACCTCCGGGTTGATTATTGGACTTTTTATTCTGGTGGGGAGTTTGGGGACGGGGCTCGCCGGGATGGAGACGCCATTATTGGAGAGCTATAATCGCTCCAATTTAATCCGGTTGCATATCATCGCCAATAGCGATTCCCCGGCGGATCAAACCGTAAAATTATTGGTTCGGGACAAGATCCTTCAATGCAGCGAGTCTTTATTGCTGAAAGTGGAAGATCCGGCTCAAGCCGCGGCCATAATCAGTCAAAACATACCGTTGCTAGCCAAAGCCGCCCGGGCCGTTCTCAAACAAAACAGCCAAGCTATGCCGGTAAGAATTTTGATGGGCCGGTTTAACTTCCCTGAACGGGTCTACCCGTTTGGCGTGCTGCCGGCCGGCGAATATCAAGGACTAAGGGTGGTTTTAGGAAAGGGAGAAGGCCGGAATTGGTGGTGCGTTTTGTACCCGCCTCTTTGTTTGTTGGACAAGGAGGCCCCAAGCTTTAAAGGGATTAAGGGAGACCAACATCCCAAGATCGAGTATCATTTGGCGGCTTTGGAAAAACTGGTCAAAGAGAAAGGCCTCACCATGGACGAGTTTTGGAAGGGCTGGGGCAGATTTTTCGGGTTGATTTAAATTTAAACATCAAAAACCCTTTAAAAAGAAGTTTTGCCGCTAGAATTTAATAGGGTGGATTTTAAAATGCTCCGACCGGAGTTTTTTTTATGCGAAAATACTCAACTTAAATAATTAACCGGAATTTGGGAGGGAAAAGGAGGATTTTTTTTTTAGAGTCAGAATATATTAACGTTTTCCCAAAACGTTTTGGGATTTAACGGGAGACTATTAAAAGGAAGGAATTACCGGATGGACTTAAAAGCAGTTATTTTTGACCTTGACGGGGTTATCGTTTCCACCGATGAACATCATTTTTTGGCCTGGAAGCGTTTGGCCGATGAGGAAGGGATTTATTTCGACCGTAGTATTAATGAAAGGCTGCGCGGGGTCAGCCGGATGGAGAGTCTGGCGATTGTTCTGGAGAGATCAGCCAAAAGTTACACCCCCGAAGAGAAAACTCAGCTTGCTATCAGAAAAAACAGCTATTATCAGGAATCGATAGGCTCTTTAACACCGGATGATATTCTTCCGGGGGTAATGGTATTTTTAGAGGGATTAAAAAAAGAAGGGATCAAGATCGCCGTTGGCTCTTCCAGCAAGAACTCCCCTTTAATCCTGGAGCGGATCGGTTTGGGTAAATACTTTGACGCCACCGCCGACGGCAATGATATCACCAAAAGTAAACCCGATCCGGAAGTCTTTTTAGTGGCCGCCAGCCGGCTGGGGATACACCCCGAAAATTGCCTGGTAATTGAGGATGCCGAAGCGGGAGTAGAAGCGGCCTTGGCCGGAGGGATGCATGTATTGGGCGTAGGTTCGGCGGCTGGAAGCCAACGGGCCTCTTTAAGGGCTGCCAATCTTTCCGTACTTTCGGCTGCTGATGTAATAGCCAACTGTAAGAGTTTATAATTGCTTTATACCGCCTGGGGCAAATTAAGCTCATCCCGGAGAGGCCTGTCTAGATAAAAAAGGATAAATTAAACTTTTGGCAAATATTATTTAGATAGGTATTTTTAGCTCCAGGGCCTTAAATCGCTGCGATTCTTTTTAGAGACTAGGAGGGTTCTCATGAAGACTTGGCGGTATTTTTTGCTAATCTGGCTGCTGACCTTTCCAATGGTGGCCTCCGCATTGAATACCCCCAAAGTTGTAATAGTCCTAACCACTCCTTCCGAGGACGCTCTGGGGGCCATTCGCTTATTGGTGAACGAATTTAACGCCAAGCAATTCAATATCGTGGTTAAACATAAATTATTATCAACCTCCTCCGATGACTGCCATAATTTTTACTTAACTTCCTTTATGGCCAGATCCGACAGTTTCGATGTTTTCTCCGGGGATATCATCTGGACCCCCGAATTTGCTTCCAGCGGCTGGCTCGAACCCTTAGATCCCTTTTTTAAAAAAGAGGAGCGGGCTGAATTTTTACCCGGGGCGATCAAGGGTTGCACTTACCAAGGTAAAATCTGGGCTGTTCCCTGGTATACCGATTTCGGAATCCTTTTTTACCGTAAAGACATCGTCAGTAAGCCCCCGCGGACCTGGGCGGAATTAATCTCCTTGGCCAAGGAGAAGATTAAAAACGGGAAGGTCAAGTATGGTTATGTTTTTCAAGGGAACCAGTATGAAGGGTTGGTCTGTAACACCCTGGAATTTATCTTTAATAACGGCGGCGACGTTCTCGACGGGAATAAGGTCGTAATTAACAGCCCGCAGGCGATAGAAGGGCTGCAAATTTTGATTGATTTAATGAAAATCTGCCCCCAAGAAGTGATCTATTTTCAAGAGGAAGATTCCCGGCTGGCTTTTCAGGACGGGCATATTCTTTTTTTGCGCAATTGGCCGTATGATTGGAATCTGTTGAATCAAGAAGGCTCGCCGGTTAAAGGAAAAATTGCGGTGGCCCCGTTACCGGTAGGTCCTAAAGGTACTACCGGCGGAGGAACTCTGGGCGGCTGGAATTTGATGATTAACCGTTTTTCCAAAAACAAGCAAGCCGCCTGGAAATTTATTGAGTTTATGACCAGCGTGGAGGGGCAAAAAACCAATTCCATCATTGGGGGTAGGCTTCCTACCAGAACCGCTGTTTACAAGGAACCGAAAGTGTTGGAGAAAAATCCTTATTATTCCGGGTTTTTGACGGCCTATTCCCGTTCGAAACCGCGGCCGGTGTCGCCTTTTTATCCGGCCATCTCCGAGTCGATGCAGATCAATTTTTACAAAGCCATTACCGGCAGGGTTGATGCCAAAACCGCTATCAGCAATATTGAAGCCGATATGAGAAAGATTTTAGCCCAGTAACCGCCATCAACCGCCAAAGAACACGGGCGAAAAGATGTATAGATTAATAAAGACCAAGCTTCCGCCGGTTAAATTACCTTTTGGCAATGTCCTGAATAAATTTAGTTTCAGGGTTATTTTAGTTTATTTTTTTGCCTTTACGGTAATTTCCGCTATAGCCATTTCCTCAATTATCTCCTACATCCAGGCCATAGGCGTTCTCCAAGATAATTTCGTGAAGAGCACCGCCGTCATTTTTAAAAACGTCAAAAATGATCTGGTCTCCAAGTTAAATAACATTGAAAACACTCTTAAATTCATCTCCTCCGACGGACGGGTTCAAAGCCTCAACAAACCGGAGAAAGAGATCTCCAATCGCGAACTGGCGCAGTTTTTTTCCGACTGTATCAACTTAAATAATTATTCGACCGGGAATAACTCCCGTTTTATTAAAAACCTGATCGATGAATTGATTTTTTATAGCGATAAACGGGTTATTATCACTAGACGGGTTCATTTTTCGGTTTACGGGATTGAGAACTACCTGACCCCTGATTTACTGGCCAAAGCCGACCAAGCGGAAGGGCAGCCGGTATTGACGGGCGTTTTTAAAAACCCCACCGGCGCCTGGTTAATGTTAAACTCGGATGAGATTGCGCGCCGGAGCGAATTGAACCAGTTTGCCATCTTGAAAACCGTTACCGACGAGCAATTTAAAACTAAAATCGGCTATTTGACCGTTAGTATCAACCTTACCGGCCTTTCGGATTTATTGAGCGACGTCCAACTGGGCGATACCGGCCGGGTTTATATTGTGGACCGGGATTTGCGGGTCTTGGCCGGAGGGGATAAGGACTTCATTTTAAAACCGATCCCTTTTGACGGCAATTCGGCCGCAGTATTGAAAAAAGCCGGGGACGGCAGTCTGCAAGGCAAGTTTCAAGGAAAGAAATGCTTTCTTCATTATGAGGAGCTCGGTGTCAACGGCTGGAAATTGGTTGGCGTCATCAGCAGCCGGGAATTTCAGACCAAAGCGCAGCTAATCCGGGATCGTATCGTTATCGATGGTTTTTTAATTACCGCCTTGTTGATTATTGCCACTATAATGGTAGCCAACAGCCTTACCCGCCCGCTCGAGAATATCTATGCCTTTTTACAGAAGGTTGAAGCCGGGGACTTATCTATCCGTACCCAGGAAACCGGCAGTTTGGAGATTCAAAACCTTTCGCTCCAATTAAACAGGATGATCGACCGGATCAACCTTTTACTGGAGGAGATCTACAAAGAACAGCTGTTTCAAAGAAAGGTCGCTTTAAAGGCCCTGCATGCCCAGATAAATCCGCATTTTCTATACAATACACTGGAGTCCATCTCCTGGATGATTGAGAAGGGCCGGCGGGAAGTCGCCGTAAAGCTGGTTGAGTCCTTAGCCAACTTTTTCCGTTTGGGTTTAAGCGGCGGACGTGATATTGTTACCATCCGCGAGGAGTTGGAACATTTGGAGAGCTATTTGCAGATTCAGCAGGTAAGGTACCAGGACCGGTTGGATTATATTATCGATGTTGATGATGAGATTAAGGAAGAGCGGATTGTCAAGATCACCCTGCAGCCGCTGGTTGAAAATGCGATTTATCACGGGATAAAGCCGAAAAAAGACGGTCCGGGACGAGTGTACATCTCCGGGAGCCGGGAGGATAATTTCATCAAGTTGATGGTGGTGGACAATGGAGTGGGAATGAACCCAGCCAAGCTTGCTGAATTAGAGGACTCCCTGGAGGAGGCGAAGCTTGATCCGGAGACTTTCGGCAAGGGGTACAGCATCCAAAATATTAATTCCCGGATTAAACTATATTGCGGCGAGGATTACGGTCTGCATTTTTCCAGTAAAGAAGGGATCGGCACCCGGGTGGAAGTGATTCTGCCGGTGGATTGGAGCCCCAATACCGTATCTGAAGAGGGCAGGCTAAACGGTTAAATTGCCTCTCATAACTGTTGATAAACCAGTTACCGGCGGTGATGAAGCCAATTGGAGGCTAAAGCCGTCCGGCTATAAGATGTAAGGGGCCTGAAGGGCCCCGAAAGGTTGATATATTCTCTATACCGGTTCAAATTTCTATCTATAGTTGGCGGCATATTTCTGGATGGCGTCTTCATTGATTTCAATACCCAAACCCGGCTTTTGGGGAACTTCGGCATAACCGTCTTTTACTTGAATTTCCTCGGAGATTTCCTGGCGGATCGGGGTTTCGGCCTTGCAATATTCCAGGAGACAGCCGTTGGGGATTGAAGCAATCAGATGCATGGAAGCCGCCTCTACAATACCACTGCTCCAGCAATGGGGGACAACGGTAAGATGATGGGCCTGGGCTAAGCCGGCGATTCTCTTCGCTTCGGATAATCCCCCGCAGCGGGTGACATCGGGCTGGAGAATGTCTACCTTGGCAACCTCGATTAACTCCTTAAAGCCATAGCGGGTGCTCTCGTTTTCGCCGCAGGCAATCCGGGTGTCAGTGGCTTCAGCTAGTTTCCGGTACCCTTCCAAATCATCCGGATAGAGGGGTTCTTCAATCCAATAGGGCTTAAATTCTTCGATTTCCTTGGCAAGCAAAATCCGGTTAACAGCATCAATGGGGTAGTCCGGTGACGGAACAAAACCGATGTCGAACATGAGGTCGACATTGGGACCGGCGGCGTCCCGGGCCGCTTTTATTAGGGCCACGTCATCCTGGAGGCTCTTTCCGAATCCACCCCAACCTAATTTAATGGCGGTAAATTTCTGGCCGACCATTTCCTGGGTCAGGTCGTAACATTCCTGTGGAGTGTAAGGCATTAAAACACTAGCGTAAGCCCGCACTTTTGGCCGGAATTCGCCTCCCAGCAGTTTATAAATGGGTTTGTTAAGCGCCTTCCCTAAAATATCCCAGATGGCGATATCGATTCCACTCATTGCTTGGACGGTAGCGCCTCTGCGACCGTAGAAGGTGCTGACAAAGTACATTTTCTCCCATATTCTTTCTACCTCAAAGGGGTCCATTCCGATGATCGCCTGTCCCAAGCCTTGGCAAAGGTTATGGGAAACCGGAGCGTCAATAATAGCTTTAATCACCAAAGGGGAAGAATCAACTTCGCCGTAACCGATTATTCCTTCGTCGGTATAGACTTTGATGATAATCCCATCCTGGGCGCTATCGTTAATTTGAAGAATAGTTCCGGCTTGCCGGATTGGTATTGCTTCAACACGGGTTATCTTCATTGCTGGCTGCCTCCTAAACGGTAAGTTATGGTAAATGAGACCACTGAAAGTAAAAGATCAAACCATAGAAAGACTCCATTTGTTTCCGAGTCAAAACGGGTTTTTTTTAGTGCAGAATACTGGCTAAGAATTTTTTGGTCCGCTCATTTTTAGGGTTTTGGAAAAGTTCCTTCGGGGATCCTTCCTCCACGATGCAGCCGCTTTCAAAGAATAAAACCCGGTCGGAGACTTCGCGCGCAAAGCCAATCTCGTGAGTTACCAGGATCATGGTCATTCCCTTTTCAGCCAGATCGGATACCACTTTCAGCACTTCCCCGGTCAACTCCGGATCCAGCGCCGAGGTAATTTCATCCAGCAGCATAACTTTGGGGTTCATGGCCAGCGATCGAGCGATCGCCACCCGTTGTCTCTGTCCCCCCGAAAGTTCTTTGGGGTAGGAGTCCTTTTTATCTCCAAGACCAACGCTGGCCAGTAACGTTTCCGCCGTTTCCCGCGCTTGCTCTTTGGGGATTTTTAGAATCATAGTCGGCGCCAGCGTAATATTTTCGGTTACAGTCAAATGGGGGAAAAGGTTGAACGACTGGAAGACAAATCCAAAGTTCTCCCGGTAATGGTATATATTGTCTTTTGAAGGATCAAAACGCCGGCCTTCAAAATAAATCTCTCCGGAGTCAACCGGTTCAAGGTAATTGATACACCGGAGGATAGTGCTTTTACCCGCCCCGCTCGGGCCAATGATTGAAACAACTTCCCCTTGATTAACGGTCATATTCAGATCCCTTAAAACATGCAGCTTCCCAAAACTCTTGTTCAAATTAACCAGCTTAATAATCTCAGCCAAACAGCCTCACCCTTTCAGTTCTTCAATGCTTTCTCCATTCTTTGAGTCATCATGGAAAGCGGGTAACAAATTATAAAGTAAAGCAAGGCCACAATTGAAAATACCAATAACGACTGGTGCGTTTTTTCTACAATTACCCGGCCGACCCTTGCCAACTCGACAAAACCTATCACGGCTGTCAGCGAAGAGTCTTTAATCAACCCAATAAAAAAACCGACCGCTGGGGGAAGCATGATTCGAACAGCTTGAGGTAGGATTATCACCCTCATCGTCTGGAGGTAATTAAAACCTAAGGTCGCCGCCCCATCCCATTGGTCTTGAGCGATTGACTCAATTCCCGTCCTGATAATCTCCGCTATATAAGCGATGCTGTAAACCGCCAGTCCGACTAGAGCCGCCGCCAGCGGAGACATGTTAATATTCATAAACGGCAGCCCGAAGAATAGGAACATTAGCAACAACATTAACGGAGTGCCACGGACCGCGCTGATGAAGAAGTCTAAAACCAGTTTAATTCCAGCGATAACCGGATTTTTACTCCGGATTGATCGAAAAAGCCCTACCAAGACGGCTCCTGGCAAGCTAAGCGCCATTGTGCCTAGACATAAAAGAATGGTAACTAAAAACCCTTTTAATAAAAACGCCACATCATACAGATTAAATGAATACAATAGGCCCACCATCCTTAGAATATTGACTTGATTACAAAGCGCCTAATGTAGCGAACCTTTGGCCATTTTTTTGTTGAGGAGGCCGAAAAAGCCGGTGAAACAGAAGGTAAGAATTATATAAATAACAGCTACCGTAGCAAATGATTCCAAGGAACGGAAGGTTTTATTGGAAAGACGCATCGCTTGATTGGTCAATTCATTGACGCCCAGTATCGACACTAACGCCGATGCCAGTAAACATTGGATTGACATGTTGCATATAGCCGGTAACACGGCCCGAAATCCGATGGGAAAAACAACGGTCCGATAAGTTTGCCAGGGATTCATTCCCAACGAAACCGCCGCTTCCTTAAATTCCTTATCAACTGCTTCAAATCCAGCCCGGATAATTTCGGCGGTATAGGCCCCGGTATTGATGGCCAGCGTTAACAGGCCGCAAGTAAATGCGGGTATTTGAATGCCGATTTCCCCCAGACCGAAATAGAAGAGCCATAGCTGGATAATCAAAGGTGTATTACGGATAGCTTCAACATAAGTTGCGGCAATTCCCCGTATCGATTTGAATTTGCTGTTTCTGGCCATTGCGACGGCGGTTCCCAGGAGAACGGCAATAAGCATTCCTAATGACGAGAGCGCCAATGTGTACCGGATACCTTCAATAAAGAAATCAAAATTGCGCCAGATTTCCTGAAATTGCAGTGTGTAATTCACTACCGTACCCCCTTCTTAAGAGAAGGCGCCAGAAGAATTTTGCTTCTTCTGGCACCCGGAAATCCGAATTCTAGTATACATAATGAACCGGGTTGTATTTTACACCATATTTCTCACAAATGGCTTGCATATCTCCACTGGAAAGCAGATCAAAAACAAATCCATTGATCCAGTTCAGCCAGATTTGGTCGCCGCGCCGCACTCCGATGCCCCAAGTGTCGATGCTTAATAAATCACCGGTTACTTTCATGAATGGGTATTGATTCTTGGTGACATAACCCGCGAGAACAACATCTTCAACTACAGCGTCGGCTTTGCCGTCTTTTAAAGCTTGGTATAGATCGGAAACGTTATCAAACCGGATAATGCTCTTAGCGGTTTTGCCCACCAGTTTGGTGGCTAATTCATCATTAAACGAACCTTTGGATACGGCGACATTCTTCCCTTTCAGGTCCTTAACCCCATTAATTTTGGCGCTGGAAGCATTTTTGGGGTTGGTAACCAAAATGGCGCCGCCCCGGAAATAAGCATCGGAAAACTCAACTACTTTACGGCGTTCGGCGTTCATGGTAAAGGAAGCGACCACGCAGTCCACCTTATTTGTGATCAGGTAGGGAATTCTGTTGGCGTTGGTTGTTGGCACAAATTCGATTTTAACACCGAGGGCCTTGGCCATGGCGTTGGCTACGTCAACATCGATGCCGGTGAGTTCATTCTTATCATTATAAAAGCCTAGCGGTGGGACATCTGAAAAAACGGCGACCGTTAACTTGCCGCTCTTCAATACTTTATCAAGAGTGCTTTCATCGGAGCCAGCGGCCAAAATTCCGGAGGAAAAAGTGATTCCAATAACCAAGCAAAGGACTAGCAGTAGACTGATTTTTTTCATTACATTAACCTCCCTAAATTTTTGTTAATTGAAAACCAAATCGACGCTGCTTGTGTTAAATCACCTCCAGTAAAAAATTGGGCTATGAAAATAATGGTCTTTTTAGCATGATTTAATTATAATGGAAAAATTGTTGACAGTCAACGGTCGATTGTTGACAATTTTTGTTTTTTTAATTATCATATTAGACAAGGGACCCCAAGTTTAGTTGAAAATATCAATCCTGGAATTTTTATGTTGACTTCCTTGGCCTGTTACCTTAAAAATAATAATGTAATTAAAAATGGAAATGTGTAATAAGGGAGTTGTTCTTCATGTCAACCGCTTACCAGTTCAGCCCCAAAGAACAGGTTTCATTGCGTCAAAGAGTACTTAACGAAATCCGTTCAGCGATATTAACCGGACAATTGAAACCTGGAGACCGTTTGGTGGAAAGCAGTATTGCCGAACAAATGGGAATCAGCCGTGGTACATTACGGGAAGCTTTACGCCAGTTGGAGCAGGAGGGTTTAGTAATTTCGGAGTCGTACCGCCATACTCAAGTGGCCAATGTGGATGAAGAAGAGATTGAAGAGGTGCTTTTTCCGGCCCGCCGTTTCATTGAGGTCTTTATGGTCAAAAAGGCAGTCCCTAAACTGAGTGAGGATGATTTAAACCGGTTGGGGAGTATTGTCGAAGAAATGAGACAGGGGGCTGCTCAGAATAATATAACCGTAGTGGTTGAAAAAGATATCGAGTTTCATTATTCATTATTAAATATAGCTAATTATAAAAGCTTGCTTCCGCTATGGCAGGGAATGACTACCCGAATTCGGGTCCATTTTTACAAAGCCGGCTTACAAAGCGCCAACTTGCAATCGATTGTTGCCGAACATCAGGAGTTGTTGGAAGTGCTGTATACCAAGGATCTTAACCTGATAACTGACGCAGTAGCCAAACATATCCATCTTTAAGCCGCTTCCTCGGTTTAGATCAGGTTATCGATCTGCACTTTGTCCCTATATTCCAGCGGAGCCAGGCCGGTCATTTTTTTAAAAACTATCCCGAAATAATGGTAATCGCTAAAACCGACCTGCTCGGCGATTTCATAGATCTTTAGTTGGCTTTCTTTTAATAATTTTTTAGCCTGGCGGATTCTGGTCTTGGTCAGGTATTCAATCACCGTGCTCCCGGTGATTTCTTTAAACAGATGGCTCAAATAGCAGGAACTGACGAAGACATTCTCGGCGATTTTATTCAGGTTAAGACCGGGGTCGCTAAAATTCGCCTCAATATATATTTTGGCTTTTTCAACAAAGTTTTTACTGACATCCTGCTTATATTGCTGGATGTAATCAATAGCTTTCCGGGACAAATTTTGCAGCCATTTTTCCAAGTCGGCCAGGGTCTCCAGGGAATTAATCTCCACGAAAGGATCGAAGTTGGGGCCTAGGACCTCTTCGGCGGAGATGTTGAACTCCAACAAAGAGCGGATAATCTGATTAACCAGGCCCAGCATTGTTAGATGTAAAAAGCTCTTGGAGGCATACTCCTTGGCTTTGAAAGACCGGAAAACCTCTCCTATATACTCGCTGGCCTTCTCCAAACTGCCTTCCCGCAAGATGTTCATTAAACCGTCATAGTCGGGATGAAAGAGTAAATGCCCGGCCTTGGTGTTCTCAATATCATTGTACGGAATAATCACCTTTTTCCCAGCCCACAATTTAAAATCCAAGGCCAGCAATGCCTCACGGTAGGATTTGCTTAACGAGGCAAAGTCGGGGTATAAGCGGCCCAGGCCCGCCGAGACAGTAATACCATACATCTCTTCCATGCTCGCCTGGACTTTTTGAATCCCCTGAATCATTCCGTCCT
Source organism: Bacillota bacterium (assembly GCA_050260935.1). Lineage (GTDB taxonomy): Bacteria > Bacillota > UBA4882 > UBA8346 > UBA8346 > UBA8346. Next base: position 18,073 of record JBLNCU010000186.1, on the reverse strand, counting down.
GTTTCCGGCTGGAGGTCAGCCCGTAAACTATAACCAATTCGCCGGGTTTGTTTTGAAAGCCGCAGAAAAGATCGGACCATTCCTTTAAGTGGTTATTTAACATATTCAGCAAGTGGACTCTGTAGAGATGGAGGTCGTCTTCCTTTACGGAACCAGCCAGACTAGTGTAGTTGTCCAGCTGAATATTGATTACCCCGTAGACTTCAGCCGGCGAAGTAATTCCTAAAAAGTCCAGCTGTTGTTGTAAAAGCTCCTGATTTATCCCGCCGTTGACCAAATCGCTGAAAAATTTCTCCCTTAAATGCGGCAGGCTGTTTTGTATTTGGGCTTTTAAATGCTCTTTCTCTTTCAGCTCCTGGTCGAGAAGGTTTAAATGTTGTTGGGCCTCTTGCAATACTTTGATAAAGAGGTCGGTTTTGATTGGCTTTAGGAGATAGCGAAAGACTCCGGTCTCTATAGCCTGTTGGGCATAGTTAAAATCATCGTAACCGCTGATTAAGATGACTACACTCTGGGGCAACTCCTGTTTTAATAATTCGGCCAGCTCAATCCCGTTCATTAACGGCATATAAATATCGGAATAGATAAGCTGGGGTTGGTGTTCGATGGCCAGTTTCAAGGCTTCGGTACTGTCATTGGCGACGGCCACCACCCGGCAGCCGTATTTTTCCCAGTCAATAATCGAGCGGAGTTTATCGAGAATAATCGGTTCATCATCGATAATCATTACTTTATACATAAAATCACCCAAGATAAATTTGTCTTTATACCTCTAATTTACTCAAAAATTAACCATGACACAACAGTTGAGTTGGAAAAGAGCAATAAAGTGACTAAAATAAAAAAATTTTTTTGGAAAACTTTAGCCAAATTGAAGAGAGAGCAGTTGGGGGCGATGGTTTTAGTAAGGTATCCAAACTAGATACGCCCCGGTGGAGGGATTTTTTAGGATCACAAGATAACGACTAAAATAAAAAATTTTTGACTTTTGAAACTCCGGTAACAAGATTATTATGGGAATGTAACAACATGATATAAATACCCGTGAAAGGAGGCGGTTATTTACTTATAACAATAAAGTCTCCATTCATAGCAGTAAAAATCCCCGGAAAATACTTGGTGAGGAGTGTGTAAGAGTGAAGAGAAACAAGATCGTCGGTAGTTTATTATTATCGGTTTTAATGGTAGTAGTTTTGTTATCTCAATGCGCTTTTAGCGAATCCGCCGCCATTAACGTCACCGGCACTTGGGGCGGCAACGAGTTGGAAACCTTCATGAAGATAGCCGATGCGGCTGGGGTAAAAGTTAATTTCAACACCACTCGCGATCTGAATGCTGTTTTGGCCGCGGGGGTAAAAGCGAAAACCCTTCCGGATATCGCTATTCTTCCGAACCCTGGGAAATTACAGGAATTGGCCAAACAGGGCGTACTTAAACAGTTAAATTACCTGTCCAAGAATGATCTGAAGAACTACGCTAAAACCTGGATCAGTCTCGGCAGCTACGGCGGTAAGTTATACGGCGTATATTTCAAAGTCGCTAATAAATCAGTTATCTGGTACAACCCGAAAGAGTTCAAGAAGAACGGCTGGGCGGTTCCGAAAACCTGGGATGAACTGATCGCCCTTGACAAGAAGATTGTCTCCGAAGGAAAGACCCCTTGGTCTATTGGTTCCGACATTGGCTGGCCCTTATCCGACTGGATCGAAAATATCATGATCCGGACCGCCGGTCCCGAAGTGTATGAAAAATGGATCAACCATGAAATCTCCTGGACTGATCCGGCTGTGAAAAAAGCCTTCCAAGTATGGGGCCAAATCGTTGGCGATCCCAAGAACTTGGCCGGAGGAATAGACGGCACCCTGGCAACGACCTTTCAAAACGGTGCCATCGCTGTTTTCCAAGAGAATCCCAAGGCTTATATGTATTATGAAGGCGATTTCATGGGCGGCATCGTAACCTCCCAGCTCCCCAACGTTAAACTCGGTGAAGATATGGACTTCTTCGCCTTCCCGCCGATTGACGCCAAATATGGCGTTCCGGTAGTAGGCGGAGCTGACGTGTTTGTAGCTTTCTCCGATAAACCGGCCGTTAAGAAATTAATGAAGTACCTCACCACTGTCCAAGCCAATGAGATCGCGGTGAAGAACGGATTCCTTTCCCAAAACAAAGGAGTCTCCCTCGATGTTTACCCGAATATCGTCAGTAAGAACTCGGCCAGCATCCTGACAAAAGCCGAAATCTACGTCTTCGACGCCTCCGATTTAATGCCTCCGGCAGTTGGAAATCAGGGTGGTTTCTGGGATGCCTGTAAGAAATACATCCAGGATCCTTCCAAATTGGATTCAATTCTCGCCGAGATGGAAGCTTTAGCAAAGAAGAATTATTAATCCATTACAATTTGGGTTGGCCCCAAAAGTCTCCTTTAGCAAAACTTTTGGGGCAGTCCTTTTTCAAATAGGGAAATCAATCTTAAAACCGGCGCCGATACCATCGGCCGTTCTTATTTACTGGAGATAAAAATGGGCTTGGAGACGGAAATAGCCTGTTGTCAACATTTTAAAAATATTTTCTGAAATGTAGTTTTAAAACCTCGTCCCAGTATGTAAATATAAAATGGAAACAGATGCCTGGCGGGATTATAATAAAATTAAGATCGCTTTTTACGGTTGATTTCTGATTATGGTTGATAATCAACAAATATCGCCTTGGATACAGCTTGAAAAAGATCAACCCTCGTTTAGAAACGACCTATCAATATATTTGGGAGTTAAATAAAACAGCAAGGCAAAATAACGGCCGAAGGAGTGAGCTTATGGGTAGCGCAAACGCCAAAAAAGTCTTTAAAAGAAGCTATTTCTTTGAAGTTCTGGGCAACTATTTATGGATGTCGCCAGCCATTATTCTGGTTTTATTCTTTCTGGTATTGCCGACCTTACAAACAATAAACCTAAGCCTCCACCAGGAAGTGACCTTCAGCGAAAGCGAATTCCGGCAAAGCTTTCTCAATGATTTAAAAACTGAGAGCGGGAAGGAGGTCACCCGGGATGATTTAATCCAGGGGATTTCCGGCTGGAAAAAGGTAGTAAGTGGGACTTTAACTAAATACGGAGCCCGAATAGCTCCCGATGACATCAACGAAGATATGACTGTAAAGGATACAACGGAATTGCTTACTGCCGCTATCAGTCAGTCCCGGCAGGGGGAGGGCGGAGGGCAGCAATTCAGCGGATTGAAAAACTATATCCAGATGTTTACGGACAATACAATGCTGACCGCTTTTAAAAACAACCTTATCTGGCTGGTCCTTTTCACCGTTTTTACCGTAATTTTAGGGCTTTTAATCGCCGCTTTAGCTGATCGAGTCTGCTGGGCTACTCTGGCCAAAACCATTATCTTCCTGCCGATGGCAATTTCCGGGGCAGCGGCGGCGGTTATCTGGAACTTCATGTATTTCAAGGATGTCAATACGGGGACGGTCAATGCCTTAACCAACGTAATTCTCAATCTGCTGCAAAAGATGAATCTTATTCACAGTAACAATTTTCAGGGGATTGCTTTTTTAGGCAGGCCGGACTTGGTAAATATCGCTTTGATTGCCGCCGGAGTCTGGATGCAGGTTGGTTTTTGCACGGTAATTTTCAGCGCCGCCTTGAAATCGGTTCCTAACGAGCTGATTGAAATGGCCCACCTGGAGGGGGCGAACAGTCTCCAAATCTTTTTCAAAATTGAAATTCCGGTTATCCAATCCACTATAGTACTGGTTGTTACGCAGATGATTATGTGGGTGCTCAAGGTCTTCGATATCATTTATACCTTGACCCAGGGAGGGCCTTTCAATTCCAGCGAAGTGATAGCCAACCGGATCTACATGACTGCTTTCAACCAGAATAACTTTCAATATGCGGCGGCGATGGCGGTAATCCTGTTTGTCGCGGTGATACCGGTATTGCTGATGAACGTCCGCAATCTGGCCTATGAGGAAAGCGTCCGGGAATAGAGGAGGAGAAACGATGAAACCGATTACTAAGACTGAAAACGGTAATGATCTATATACCGATTATATCAATTCGATCAGGGCCACCGACAGCACCAGCACCCACCCGGGTGGTTATAACCTGTTAAGTAATATAATTCTGGCTCTACTTGTCCTGGCTTGGCTGACACCAACGGTTATGCTGCTTGTCAGTTCCTTCCGGCCGGTAGAGGAGATGTTGACCACCGGGTGGTGGACCGCTTTTAAAGATTTTGGCCGGTTTACCCTGGATAATTATAAATTGGTCTTAACCGGCAAGGGTATCGGGAGCGCCTTTGTCAACTCCTTGATTATAACGATTCCATCGACCATATTGCCGATTTTCGTTGGCGCTTTAGCCGCTTATCCGATTTCCTTTAATAAGTTCCCGGGCCGGAAATCGATCTTTATCACCATGATCGCCATGCAGATCATTCCTTTACAAACAGTATTGATTCCGGTTTTGATGACCCTGAAGGGTCTCCATATAAACGGGACTTTCCCCGGGATCTGGCTGGCTCATACCGCTTTTGGCCTGCCTTTATGTATTTACCTTTTCCGGAACTTTTTCGCCCAGATCCCTTATTCGCTGATAGAGGCGGCCAAAATTGACGGCGCCAACAGCCTCCAGATTTTCTCAATATTGGTTACCCCGATGTCCAAAGCGGTCTTCGCCAGCCTGGCCATATTCCAGTTCCTCTGGGTCTGGAACGACCTGTTGGTGGCGTTGATCGTCCTGAATAATCCGGCCGTTAATCCGTTGACGGTAAAACTCTCCAGCTTGCTGGGTTCCTTGGACTCGGGCTGGAATATCATGACGCCGGCGGCTTTCGCTTCCATGCTTTTACCGTTAATCATCTTCCTGGCCTTCCAGAAATACTTTGTCCGGGGTATTCTGGCCGGATCGGTCAAAGGGTAAATTCAGAGGTATTTTGTTTGCTTCAGCTCATTTTAAATAGTTTTAAACCACTACCGGCCAAAAAGCCGGTAGGTTTGGTTTCATTTGGTCTTACTTTTGGCTATGTTCTTGAGAATGGTTGCTCTAAATATCTTTTTTCTGTGTCTCAGCGGCACTGTGGCTGAATTTATAGGCCACAGAGACACGGAGGCGCAGAGAAAAAGCATCTAGTCAAATCGATGGGGTTCGTAGATCAACCATTATTGGTAATAAAGCGTTACTTTTTACAACTGAGAGAATTGCATAATTACTTATGTTATCTTCAGTTTGCTGAATGGTTGAATTATGTTAATTACGCAATTCACGGAAATACAAAAAATGGGGAGAATCACTTATGGGAAACTACAATAGCAAAAAACCGCAATTTCCTTTAAATGAATGGGAGATTACTGAAGAACGTTTTGATATCGGTAATAATTATCAAAATGAAACCATTTTTGCGCTGGGCAACGGTTATCTGGGAATGCGGGGCAACTTTGAAGAGGGTTTGCCGGGCCCGCCCGGAATGGGGCATGAAGGCACCTACATCAACGGCTTTTATGAGAGCGAAACCATAAAATACCCTGAAACCGCCTATGGTTTCGCTGAGAAAAGCCAGACCATGCTGAATGTAACCAACGGCAAGATCATTAAAATGATGGTTGAAGATGAAGAATTCAATATGTTGGCCGGGGAGATCGGCGAATACCGGAGAACATTGTCGTTAAAAGAAGGAATCTTATACCGGAGCCTGCTCTGGTCATCGCCGAAGGGCCGGAAAGTAAGGCTCGATATTCAAAGAATGGTGTCGCTGAGCAATAAACATTTGGCCGTTATCCGCTATGAAGCCGTCTCGGTTAATTTCAGCGGAAAAATACGGCTAATCTCCATTTTAGACGGTAATGTCACCAACATCGCCACTGAAAACGATCCGCGGGTTGGGTCGGGGCTGCAAGGAAGAGTATTGATGATAAAAGAGAAGATGGCGGAGGATGACGCCGGTTTAATTGTCCAGCAAACCAAGAATACCGGATTTACTTTGGCCTGCGCGATGTGCAACCGAATCGAAACCGGCGGCAAGTTTAAGCGGCAAAGTAGAACCGGGGAATATTCGGTAGAGGTGGAGTATGAGTTTACAGCCGAACCGGGAACAAAAATTAGGCTTGATAAATATATCTCTTATGTGACTTCTCTGGATTATCCGGAGACAGAAGTCGCCGCCAGGGCTAAACAGGAGATCTTAAAGGCCCAAGAGGCAGGGTTGGATGCGATAAAACTGGCCCAGTTTGATTTTTTAAATGAATTTTGGTATAAGACCGACCTGGTTATTAAGGGAGATCCCGTTATTCAACAGGGTATGCGTTTCAATATTTTTCATCTTTTGCAAGCGACGGGCCGGGACGGCAGAACCAATATCGCGGCCAAGGGCTTAACCGGGGAGGGGTATGAGGGACATTACTTTTGGGACACCGAGACTTATATCCTGCCGTTTTTTCTTTATAACAATCCGGGGATCGCCCGGAAATTATTGGAATACCGCTACAGTATTCTCGACAAGGCCAGACAGCGCGCCCGTCAAATGTCCCATCCAAAAGGGGCGCTTTTTCCGTGGCGGACCATCAACGGCGAGGAATGTTCGGCTTATTTTCCGGCGGGAACGGCCCAGTATCACATCGATGCCGATATCGCCTTCGCCATTAAGCGTTATATGGAAGCCACCGCCGACCAGGAATTTTTAATTAAATACGGAGCGGAAATCTTATTCGAGACCGCCAGGCTATGGGCGGATTTAGGGGTCTTTATGCCCGGAAAAGGGAATAAATTCTGTATCAACATGGTCACCGGGCCTGATGAGTATACCGCCTTAGTCAATAATAACTGCTACACCAACCTGTTGGCTCAGGTGAATCTAAGCTACGCGTATGAAACAGCCCGGTGGATGCAGGAAAATGCGAAGGAAGATTACCGGAGGCTGGCTGCAGCAATCGGGCTGGAAGAGGACGAGTTGGAGTTCTGGAAAAAAGCCGGCGATAACATGTTTATTCCTTATGATCAACGGCTCCAGCTCTATCTTCAGGACGAGAATTTTCTTGACCGGGCGCCGTGGGATTTCGCGAACACCCCGCCGGAAAATTACCCGTTATTAATTCACTACCACCCGCTGGTGATTTACAGACATCAGGTTTGTAAACAGGCCGACCTGGTGCTGGCCCTGTTTTTACTGGGGCAGAAGTTCAGCTTGGATGAGAAAAGGCGTAATTACGATTTTTATGAAAAAGTAACCACCCACGACTCTTCCTTATCCACTTGTATATTTAGCATCGTGGCCAGCGAGATCGGTTATACCGAGAAGGCTTATCAATACTTTTTAAGCACCGTCAGGATGGATCTGGACAACTATCATGGCAATACCAAGGACGGGATACATGCCGCCAACATGGCCGGCGCTTGGATGTGCCTGGTGAACGGTTTTGCCGGTATGCGGGTCTACGACGGCGTATTAAGCTTTAACCCTTATCTCCCTCATGGCTGGGAGGAATACCGGTTTAAAATAGTTTTCCAAGGCAGGCTGCTGGAGATTACAGTCAACCAATCCGGGACAACCTTCACTCTCCTTGAAGGGGAACCGCTGGAGATAACCTTTAAAGGCGTGAAACAAGTTTTGAAATAATTTCGTAACGAAGGAGGAATCTTTAAAAAGGGGGCGAATATACTTAATTATCCAAAACGTTTTGGGAAATGCCAAGCCGGATGAAAAACCGGCTTACGATGATAAACGGAGAAATTTAATGATTGCAACAATCAGGGATGTGGCTAAGAAGGCCGGCTGCTCAATCACCACGGTATCCCATGCCTTAAATGGTTATGATGACGTAAATGAGGATACCCGGGAAAAAATCTTACAGATAGCCAAGGAACTGAATTATCAACCGAACCGCATCGCTCAGCACCTTGTCACTAAAAAATTTAATACCATCGGAGTTTTCATGCTGGGGCGTTTTAGTTTCCAGGAACCGCTGCTGTGTGGAGTGATCAGCGGCCTAGTGGATGAAGCCTCCAAGTCCGACTTTGATCTGTTGTTATTCGGGACCAAGTCTTTGGAAGCTGGAATGAACCCGGCGGCGATGTGTATCCAAAGAGGCGCAGGCGGAGTCTTTGTAATGGGCGCCAAGATTGGCGATCCCAGTTTAAATGAGTTGAATAAAAGCGAGTTTCCGGCTGTTTTTTTTGATATTCCGGTTGAAGGGAGACGGGCTACCTATATAACATCCGAGAATCAGCGGGGGATCGGCCAGGCGGTCGATTACTTGGTAAGCCTGGGGCACCGGAAAATCGGCTTTTTAAACGGTTATTTGGAAGCCTGGGTCAGCACCCAGCGCTTACAAGGTTATAAAAAGGCAATGGCTAAGCATTCTTTGCCTTTGAAACCGGACTATGTATACATGGGTAATTTCACCAAAGAATCGGGACGGCTGGGCGCCCGGCAGCTTTTGGAGAAAAATCCGGATTTAACCGCCATCATAGCGGCCAGCGATTTGATGGCTACCGGAGCGATGGAGGAATTGAAAAACCTGGGCCGGAAGATCCCGGATCAGGTTTCGGTGATCGGTTTTGATGATCTTGATTATGCCTCTCACGTCACTCCGGCGTTAACCACCATCCGGCAGGAGAAGTACCAAATGGGTGTGATGGCGGCCAAGGAGATTATGGCCATGGCTAATGACAGCGAATATTTGCCCCAGCCGCATATTTTAGAGACTAGTTTGACTATTCGCGATTCAGTGGCTCCCAACCGGAGTTGATTCGGCCGGTCTCCCAGTTTTTATTTCGAATGAAAGGGGGTATTTTTATTTTTCCCAAAACGTTTTGGAGAACTAAATATAAATATTAAGGAGGTCCAGGAATGAAAAGAATTTTGACTGTTTCGTTGGTGTTCGTCATTTTGGCCACCCTTTTAACGGGAACGGTGGCAGGCGCCGGGTCCGGTCCTCTGGTAATCAAGTGGCCGCATTACCAGGTTGGGAACGTGGTGGCGGCCGGCTGGAGAGCGGATACCATTAAAGCTTTCAATCAGAAATTCAAAGGAAAATACCAGATGGTTCTGGAGGAGATCGGCTCGGATCAATTGTATAAGGAAAAACTGAAGGTCCTTAATGCCGCCGATGAATTGCCTCCGCTTTTGGAAGCCGGAAAAGATCCGGCTCTTTGCGAGATAATGATTAAGCAGGGCAGGCTAGCCGACTTAAAACCATATCTTGACGCCGATCCCAAATGGAAAAGCACATTTTTCCCCGATTCCATCGAGTATAACACCTATGACGGAAAGATCCTCACGCTTCCGATGCCTTATACCAATTACATCGGCATGTTTTACAATAAAGAGTTATTCGCTAAAGCCGGCATTAAAGAATTCCCGAAGACTTGGGACGATTTCTTCACGGTCTGCGAGAAATTGAAAGCCAAGGGGATTACGCCGCTGGCGATGACTACGGCCGAAAACGCCTGGTGTTCCAATTTGATTTTAACCGCCATGATTGCCGGTGATGTTGAAAACGGCGGAACTGCCTGGATGAAATCATATTACCCGACCGATTTTGAAACCAACAAAGCATTTATCAGCGCTGTCGCCAAGTTGCAAAAATTATTCAAATACGCCACCCCCGATTCCATCGGAGCGCCTTACGCCACGGCTTCCAACAACTTCTGCAGCGGCAGGGCGGCGATTATCGCCAACGGGCCTTGGATGATCGATACCTTTAAAGATCCCAAAAGCGCCCCCGAGGGCTTTGTGAATAAAGTCGGTTACGCCTTGTATCCGGGCAATGTCGGAATTTCCAACGTTAAATTACATACCTGGGCCATTTCCAGCAAGGCTCCGAAAGAAGTCCGGGACGCCTGCGCCGAGTATTTGAAGTTAACAACCACCGGGAAATATGTGGTCGATTTTATGGTGCAGCTCGGGTACTCCTCTCCATATATTCCGATTCCGGCCAGTATTTTGAAGAAGCAGCCCCAACTTACGCAAGATGCCTTAAAATTAGGCGGGAACGTCAAGATTATTACTCCCGCGTTTGCCGATGTCTGGGACGGCCTCACGGCGAACGAAGCTTCGGCCAAAGAAATGCCGCTTTTAGCCATGGGACAAATCACTCCGGAAGAATACGCCAAGAGAATGACGGCCTATGCTAAAAAATACGCCGCCAGCAAGAATGAGCAATAATGGAAAGGCTGGATAAACAGTTGAAAAATTAACTGAAGCGGTAGACCCTATAATAGGGACAATTGAATTAAATTTTAGAACTATAGGGTCTTCCGCCTTTATTTCCTGGCCGCCTTTTTTGGGACCCATGATTGTTGAAATTTGTTAATACTGGAGTGAAGTACATATGAGACGGTATCAAAAGATCTGGATCGCAATTTTTCTTGCTCCGTCCATCATTCTTTTCTTAATGATTTATCTTTACCCCATTTTGACGGTGATTATTTCCAGTTTTACCAAATGGAACGGGATGGGGAAGATGGTTTATGCCGGCCTCAGTAACTATAAGGAGTTGTTCTTAATCGACGGCGATTTTAAACAGGCGCTAATCAACACCTTAATCTGGGCTGTGCTTCAAGGTTTCGTGCACGTTCCGATCGGCGTAACAGTGGCCCTCGTGCTCGCCAAAAAACCGTTCGGCTGGAGACTGGCGCGGACGTCGTTTATTTTCCCCAATATTATATCAGCTTCGGCGTGGGCATTGATTTATATGTTTATTTTCAATCCCGGAGCCGGATTACTGAATGGATTTATCAGGTTCTTGGGTTTTAAAGATTTTACCATAAACTGGTTTTTTGACCCTAGAACGGCCTTTTTCGCGGTCACTTGTACCTGGTTGTTTTATGCGGCTGTGATAACCTTGATAACAATGGCGGAGCTAAGTTCAATCTCCCCGTCAATTTATGAAGCGGCTAGGATCGACGGCGCTTCTCCGCTGCAAATAGATTTGTTGATTAACCTCCCACTGTTAAAAAATGTCATTGGAACAGGAATGATAATTGCAATCACCTCAATGTTCGGTAATTTCAATCTAATCTATATGACGACCAGGGGCGGGCCGGGAAACCTGACCACCAATTTACCGCTTTTGGTCTTTGACAATTTTTCAACCTTATTCCGGTTCGGGTATGCCAATGCCATCGGAACGGTGCTGTTGGTGCTCGGAGTTTTGTCCATCAGCATGGTAACATTCTTTATGAAAATGAACAGTTCGGCTCAAGAGTAGACGGAGGGCCCGGCAGTGGCCGGTAAATTTCGCCACAGAGGCGCAGAGACTCAGAGTTTCAACCAGTCTATTCTTGAATACGCAGCCTTACCTAATGAAGAACGTATCCGTGTATAACGGAAAGGAGAAAGGCCCTATGAATCGAAATTTTGACTCAGATAGAAATTTAGCCAAAATCTATCAATATTTAAAGAAAGAGAAAAAGGCTCCGGGAAGAATAGGTTTATCCTTACGTCAAGTCTTCGGTGGTATTTTCAAGTATGCCGTTTTGCTCTTTGTCATCACCACAACAGTTTTACCGCTGCTATGGATTGTTATCTCTTCATTTAAGACAAATATGGAGGTTCTTGATTCCGCTTTCACATTTCCTAAGACTTTTTCCTTCGATTCATATGTCACAGTCGCTAAAGTCGCCAAAATCTTTCTTTATTTCAGCAACTCCGCCATAGTTTCCTTTTTTTCCGTTGTCTTCGCCTTGACGGTTTTTGGCATGGCCGGCTATGTGCTGGCGCGCTTCGATTTTAAGGGGAAGAATTTGATTTACTTATTGTTCGGAACAACCCTGCTGATACCTCAAAATTCAATGATGACGCCGATCTATCTTCTCACTAAATACCTGCACATTTACGATACGAAAATCGCCCTTATTTTGGTTTACACGGCAATCGGTTTGCCGTTAAGCATCTTTATCTTAAGAAGTTATTTTGTAACGATCCCGCAGGAACTCGAGGAGTCGGCTTATATGGAAGGAGCCAGCTTTTTAAAAACGTACTGCCATATTATCCTGCCGTTGTCAAAACCTGCATTGGCGAGCGCCGGGGCTTTATTGTTTTTAAATTACTGGAATGAATTTCTCTTCGCCTTACTCTTGACCAGTTCTCAAAATAATAGAACTCTGCCGTTGGCCTTAAGCTATTTTTTAGGGCAATTCACTTATGATTATCCTTCGTTGTTTGCCGCCATTGTTATATCGGTTATACCCAGTATTATTATTTACTTCTTGATTCAAGAAAGAATAACCAACAGTATGGCCGGAGCTTTAAAAGAATAAAGTCCTGTTGCTAAAGTTGCAAACCAATTTCCGGATATTACAGCCATTATAACCTATCATGAGGTGGCCTTATGAATAGCAATATGAATTTGGATGAAGTTAACTGGTTAATCAGGGAAAACGAATTTGACCCCACCCGGATGCGCTATTACGAGAGTATTTTTACGTTGGGAAACGGTTATTTGGGAGTTCGCGGCGTTTTTGAGGAGAGCTATTATCACCGTACTCCCGGGTTGTTTCTGGCCGGTCTTTACGATCAAGCCCCCAACGATACCACTGAATTGCCCAATCTGCCGGACTGGACCAGCACCGAAATAGAACTGGCCGGAGAGCGTTTTGATCTGTCACGGGGGCGGATACTAGATTACCAACGGGTTTTGGACTTGCGGCAGGGAATCTTAAGGCGCAATGTAAAATGGGCCAGCCCGCAAGGGAAGATAACCAGTTTATTGTTTGAGCGTTTTGTATCCTTGAGGGATCCCCATTTGATGGGCTTGATAATCCAAATAAGGGCTGAGAATTACAGCGGGGGAATTCAGATAACGTCCAGCCTCGACGGTCAAGTTACCAACAGCGGCACTCAGCACTTTATTCCCTTGGAAAGATGCACTTTCGGGGAGCGGGGAATTTATCTTTTGCAAGAAACCTCCCAGTCCGGCCACATAATCGGGGAAGCCGCCAGCCATCAACTGAGTGGCGCTGAGATTACTAAGGAGAGTTTTTCCAATGAACCGCGCCGAATTACCTATCAGGTAGTGGTTGAACTTAGAGAAGGCGAGGTCTGTTCCTTTGAGAAAATCGTCTCAGTCTTTTCAACTAGAGATATAGAGTTTATCGGCAGCCTTCCCTTTGATCCGCAAACCTTTATAAAGCGCAAATTAATTGAGCATTCCGTCGAATCAGGCTCGCTGAAAATCTGCGAACATCTGCGGGAGCATTTTGCGGCCTGGGATAATTTTTGGGAACAAGCGGATATAGAGATCAAAGGAAACATCTATGATCAAACAGCGGTCCGGTTTGCTATTTTTCAGCTTATTCAGATGACTCCCCGGGATGACTACCGGGTGAGTATCGGCGCCAAGGGATTATCCGGGGAAGGATATAAAGGGCATGTGTTTTGGGATACGGAGATTTTCATCCTGCCGTTCTTCGACTACTTATTTCCGGAAGTGGCCCGCAATTTATTATTATACCGCTACCACACTCTGCCCGGCGCCATTAAAAAAGCCCGTGAAAATGGATTTGAAGGGGCGATGTATGCCTGGGAGAGCGCTGATAATGGGGATGAGACTTGTCCTAAATATGGAGCGCTCGATCTGAAGACCAGGGAGCCGGTGAGGATCCGCTGCGGCGAGCTTGAGCACCATATTAACGCCGATGTGGCTTACGCGATCTGGAATTATTACCGGATAACCGGGGATCGGGGTTTCTTAATCAATTACGGAGCGGAAATTTTCTGTTTGACCTCCCGTTTTTGGCGGAGCCGGGTAACTTATGACCAAACGGGAGATTGTTATGAGATCAATAATGTAATCGGGCCGGATGAGAACAAAGAATTTATCAACAATAACTATTTCACCAACGCCATGGTCCAGTGGCAGCTCCGCCAAGCGGTGGCGATCTGCCGGATGCTGCAACAATGGGGGGAATTTGAAGCTCTGGCGGAAAAAATCGGTTTAACCGAGGCGGAGTTGGGGAATTGGCTGGAAGTGGCTGCCAAGATTAAGTTAAACCGGGTGGAGGGGGATCAGCGCCTGCTTCTTCAGTATGAAGGTTTTACTGAATTGCGGGAGGTAGATGTGCTCCATTACCGGAGCCTGCCGGGGAATATATTTACCTACTTAAGCTGGGAAGAGGTAAAGAATGCGCAGATTGTCAAGCAAGCAGATGTGATTATGTTGCTGTATCTTTTGGGAGAAGAGTATACCCGGGAGGAACAACAGGCGAATTGGGATTTTTATGAGCCGAAAACAATGCACGACTCCTCGTTAAGCGCGGCTATCCATTCGGTAATGGCTAATATCCTGGGCCGGAGGGAGCAAGCTTATACCTATTTTTGCCAGGCGGCCCGTATCGACCTCGGTGACAATATGGGTAATACCGATGCCGGACTGCACGCCGGCGCGTTAGGCGGATTATGGCAGGCGGTGATTAATGGTTTCGGCGGCGTCAGGATTGAAAAAGAAACCTTGACCATCGATCCCAACCTGCCCGACCAATGGCAGGGGTTATCATTCCGGATAAATTACCGGGGAATACCATTACAGATTGATATTACTCATCTTCAGGTTGAAATCCGGAGATTGGATCAGCCTGCCGGGCCGCTGACGTTGATAGTGTCAGGGGAGGAGGCTATACTAACCAGGGAACAAAGTTGTTGCATTTTTAAATTCAATAAACAAGAGCGGTTTCGCTTTTAAATATTTCGGCGTAATAAATGTTTTGAACTACCGGGACTTGCAATATAATGATAATACCTCCGGTAGTTTTCCACGGCCCCCTGTTTATTTCCATTAGTCAAGCAAAAGACCGGCGTTTAAAATTATACCTTCAGGATTGACTTTGCTACAAACTTGAAGCTAAAGCAGAAATACACCGGAGGTTTAATTGCGGTTTTTTCTATAAAGGGGGTGGGAGAAAAATAAATTATTGAGGCGACTATCGAAAAAATGATTGGAGGGATTTAGATATGAATTGGAATCAGAAAAGAAGCTGCGGTTTTCTCCTTGCTTTATTGGTAGTATTTACTCTGGTTTTGGCGACAACTCCCTTGGGATTCGCGGCCGCTAATATTAAAAATGTGATCGTATTTGTCACCGACGGCACTACAGCCTTTGATTTTACCTTGGCCAGGTGGTACAAGGGCAGCCCGCTTACATTGGACGGGATATTGGTCGGAGCTGTCCGGATGCATTCGGCGGACTCGATCTCCAGTGATTCGGCGCCGGCGGCCACTGCATATGCCACGGGTTTTAAATCCAATGACAAACTGATCGCGGTTTACCCCAAGGTGATCGATGTTCCGCTTCCGGTGGCTGTTGCAGAGGAGGATGTTTACAAACCCTTAGCCACAGTTTTAGAGGGCGCTAAACTGCTGGGCAAATCCACCGGTTTGGTAGCCACCTCCAATATTCAGCATGCCACACCGGCGGCCTTTTCCAGCCATTGGTTCGACCGGAACAACTATACTGAACTGGCTGAGCAGCAAGTTTACCAGGGCATTGATGTTGTCTTAGGAGGCGGCAAGCAATACTTAATTCCCACCGCGCTCGGGGGCAAGCGGGAAGACGGGGCTAACTTGATTGAAGAATTAAAGCGGAACGGCTACGACTTTGTTGAAGACACCACCGCCATGAAGAATTCCAAATCGGCCAAACTCTGGGGGATGTTTGCTCCCGACGCCATGGCCTATGACATCGACCGCGACCCGGCCAAGGAACCCAGTCTGGCCGAGATGACCCAGAAAGCGCTGGAGATTCTCTCCCAAAACAAGAAGGGGTTTTTCCTCTTCGTTGAAGGAAGCAAAGTCGATTGGGCGGCCCACGCCAATGATCCGTCCGGTGTAGTGAGCGATCTGCTCGCTTTTGATCGCGCCGTTCAAGTAGGACTCGATTTCGCCAAGCAGAATAAAGACACGCTTCTAATCGCCGTCCCGGATCACGGCACTGGCGGCATGGCCATCGGAAGTGCTGAGACCAGCAAGACTTACCCCACTTTAAAACCGGGCCGGATAATCGACCCGCTTAAAAAAGCCAAATTAACCGGGGAAGGTTTAGAGAAGAAGCTGAATGCCGATAAAAGCAATATTCAAGAAGTAATGGCCGGTTTTTACGGAATCTCCGACTTGTCAGCCGAGGAGCTGGAGGCGATTAAAAACGCCAAACCCGGCACTTTGAACGGGGTAGTCGGTCCGATGCTTAGCAAACGCTCGGGAATCGCCTGGACCACCACTGGCCATACCGCCGAAGATGTCTTTCTGTTCAGCTACGGCCCGGAAAAACCCTCAGGGTTGATTGACAATACCGAGGTCGCCAAATTTATCGCCAAAGAAATGGGGGTTGATCTGCCGGAACTGAACGCCAAGTTGTTTGTCAGAGCCAAGGACAAATTCGGCGCCCTCGGAGCAGCGCTGACCATCGATAACTCCGATTCCAAAAACCCGGTAGTGGTGGTAACTAAGGGGAAGGTCAAGGCGGAGCTTCCCGCTAGTACCAATATAATCATCATCAACGGAAAAATGACGAGTTTGAAGGGACTGACCATCATCAGCAACGGAACTGTCTATCTTCCTCAAGAAGCGGTGGATCTTTTCGCCAAGGCTTCTTAATAGTAGAAATTTAATAAAAGTTATGGGGTCCGAAGTATGGGGCCCCTTTTTCTTGTGTGCCCGGCATGGGCGACAGCTAAAGGGTGAAAGTTCCCGCACAATAGATAGCGCGAAGTGTAGCCAAAGGCAAGGGTATCCGCCGGAGATGGAATATAAAAGAAGCCGGAGACAAACTTCCGGCCCGAGGAATACGAATCTGATATAAGGCAGTAATCGTCTGAATGAGCCAGCAAGACATACGCAAAATCCAAGCTACCAAAGACGGTATGGTAAATCAGGCGGGTGTGGAAGGAAAGCAGTCGTTCTCCGGGATTCAGCTTCTATAGAATCAAAGGAAAGGTTGGTATTATACTGGCGCCGAAGACCATCAAACGGATTAAAGCCGGAGTTAGGGAAATTACCAGGAGAAACCTTGGAATATCGGTAGAATCGGTAATTTGAAAGATTAAATAAATATCTGCGAGGCTCATTACTAGGATACTATGCCTTGGCAGATATGAAAGGGTTTTTAACTGACTTGGAAGGTTGGATACGAAGGAAGCTGAGAGTTATCATTTGGAAGCAGTGGAAACAGACCAGGACCTGTTTTAATGAATTACGAAAACTGGGACTACCCATTGAAATCCCCAAAAAGATAGTCTCCAGTCGAAAAGGATACTGGAGACTACCGGAGACTCCCCAATCACATATTGTAACGGGAAAAGCCTACTTCAAATCGCCTGGATTAGTAAACCTGGCAGAAAAATATTTATTGATTCGTCTTTGTCAAAGTTAAGCCAACCGCCGGATATGGACCCGTATATCCGGTGGCGTAGGAGTCGGCGATAAACCCCGCCGCCTATCCATTGATTGGATAATGGAGCGCCAAAGGCAATCAAAAAAGCCGGCTCCTACCACCAACCTCCCCATCCCCAAAACGGTCTATGGAAGAAAAACGGCGGTCCAAAAAATGGATGGAACCTTCTAAACGGAAACGGCCTAAAAAACGGCACCCCAAATACCGGCCCAAATCCCCAGAATTGTTGAGCGCTCACCGGCGATGAATCGGCTCCGATATATTCATTAGCATAGTCCCACATTGGATAAGCCGCTTGGACGCTATATTGAGATGATTCAGGGTCATAACCACTGTTCGCAGACATATTATTCACCTCGGGTTTTTAGTATTTAGTACATTGTATGAAGGGATGGTAAATTTGACTTTATGCTTAAGGTAGAATTTGACTGAATCCTTGATTCTTTGCAATTCCTGCTTGTTTAAAGATAGTGGTATTTGCCCCGAAATGCCACAGGATATAAACTTCGGATGCCCATCAATAATCTTCCTTTCCGGGGTCCCAACCATTTTCTTTGATTGACAATTCCCGACCAAGCACTAGCGCTCCAAGACGTTTACGTATTTCTTCGCCGGAGATACCATGATGGTGTTTTAGGATTCAAAGCAAAAAATTTAAAAGAGAAAAGGGGAAAATGGGGA
>JBLNCU010000185.1:0-3930 GCA_050260935.1 Bacillota bacterium | reverse complement strand
TGCCCCGATTAAGCGAAAAAGTCCATCTGGAGTCAGCCCCGGAATTCCATTCCCATGTGCTGCTCCTCCGCCAGCCGGAGATTGGTTTATTCTTTGACTATTACCCGGAAGAGGTTAGCTGCCGGCCCGAGGTTAAGATCCTGGATCAGGTTTACCGGGGCCGCGATTGTTGGCGGTTGCTCACTGAAGAAACAAGCTACGATCGATCCCCAACCAACCCCCGGCAATGGTTCTCCATTAACCGGCAGCCCTTGAAGGAACTCGGTCGTTTTCTTGAGCGAAATAGGTTCGAATTCGCGGCCGACAGTTGGCTGCTTAAAGAGAGGGGCGATTTACTAAAATTCATGCTCAATGGCTTGCAGCAGCTTCCGGCGGAGTGGCTGGTAACCACCAGCCCCGCCTTTGCGGCCTTCAAGATCGCTCCGGTGAAACTGGAACCCCAAGTCCATGTGGAGCTGGACGGGAAAATCGACTGGTTTGACTTTGAAATTTACTACAATCTCGGCGGCGTCACTTATACTCAACGGGAGATCCAGGCAATGATCCGCCGGACCGGCTCGGGCAATTATATCCTGGCCGGGGATCAATGGTTTTTTATTGAGGAAGCGGCCAAGATGGAACTGCTGGAACGTAGCCTCCCCTCTGACAAGACGGGAACAGGACCCGCCAGGGAAAAAGGTTTTAATCTGGTATTCTTCCGCCAATTACTTCAAGAACAGGGGATTACCATTCAAGGGAACGCTGTCTATGACCAGTTTGAGGCCGATATCTCCGGCGCTAACCTCGTTAAGGACGTTCCACTGCCGGAAACCCTCCGCGGGGAGTTGCGTCCCTATCAAAAAGAAGGTTTTAACTGGCTGCGTTTTCTCCATAAATACCGTTTCGGCGGCATCCTGGCCGATGATATGGGGCTGGGGAAAACCATTCAAGCGCTCACCTTGATCAAAAGCCTGCCAAAAGAGGAACCGTCCTTGGTGGTCTGCCCGCGGAGCTTAGTTTATAATTGGGCGGCGGAAGTCGACCGGTTTTACCCGGGAACCGCCCGCTTGGTATACCATGGTCCCCCGGAGACCCGTGAGCGGCTCCGTTCTTCTTTCCAGGATCAGGAGATTATCATTACCACCTACGACATAGTCGTTAACGACATCGAGGCCCTCCAGAACTACTTTTTCTATTATTGCATCCTTGATGAAGCCCAGCAGATCAAAAACCAACAGACGCAAAGAGCTAAAGAATGTAAAAAAATCACAGCCCGCCACCGGCTGGTCCTGACCGGAACCCCGGTTGAGAACCGGTTGGAGGATTTATGGTCTTTATTCGATTTTTTACTCCCGGATTACTTAGGCAACCAAAATGAATTCAAGGAAAAATATGTGACTCCCCTCAAAAAACCGGGTAACCAGGGCTCACTGGATCTGTTGAAACGAAAAATCGCCCCCTTTATGCTGCGACGGCGGAAAGAAGACGTCTTGGCGGAACTGCCCCCCAAGATTATTACCCAGCGAAATGTCCTAATGACCCAGTTACAGGAGGACGTCTACCGGGCAATACTGAAAGAAGTCCAGCAGGAGGTATTGAGCTCCGTCTCCAACTTCGGACTGGAAAAATCCCGTCTCACCGTATTATCGGCCCTGACTAAACTGCGGCAACTCTGCGATCATCCCAGTTTAGCCGTACCGGAGGTGAGCCCCGAAGTTGATTCCGGTAAGATCGAGGCCTTGATGGAGTTAATTCTGGAAGCCGTCGCCGGCGGCCATAAAATAGTAGTTTTCAGCCAATTTGTCAGGATGTTGAAATTAATCCGGCTCAAGTTTCAGGAAAACCGGCTAAACTACGTTTATCTGGATGGCTCCACTACCGACCGCCAGGAAAGAATCGACTGCTTTAACAGCAATCCGGATATCCCGGTCTTTTTAATCAGCTTGAAAGCCGGAGGGGTGGGGATTAATTTAACCGCTGCCGACATCGTAATTCAAGTCGACCCCTGGTGGAATCCCATGGTTGAGGAACAAGCCACCGACAGGGTACACCGGATCGGCCAGCAAAAGCAAGTGCTGGTTTATAAGCTGGTGACTGCCGGCACGGTGGAAGAGAAGCTAGTTCTATTGCAGCAACGGAAAAAGGCCTTATTTGATGCGGTCTTTAAAGATTATAACGCGCCGGTTAACAGCTTGACCTGGGAAGATATTAAGGAACTGTTGGAGATTAACGAATAGTTGGAAAATATATCCGGAAACAATTGCCTGAATTTCTCGTTTTTCTAAACTGTGAATCCTTTAGAAACCGCAAAGATTTATCCTGGGTACATCTGGAGAAAATGGAGTGTTTTGGGTTGAAAAAAACCGTGGTTCCCGTATTAATAATAGGCGGAATGTTAATTGTCCTCTTCACAGGTTATCAGTCTTTAAAGCCGTTATTAGCAAAAAAAACAACTGACGTCCTGGTGCTGGAAGAATTACCGTTCAGCATTGAACCGAAAAATCCCATTCCCGAAGTTCGGCATTGGGACTTGGCCGGTAGAACCTACTACTATTTTAACTGGGGCTTAAAACCGACCGGTGGCTACAGCCTGGAATTGGCCAATGTGCAAAACAACCTTATAACTTTAAAGGCGGTAACCCCCCAGAAAGATCAAATGTTGATCCAGGTTTTAACCTTCCCCTCCTTATTTATCTCTTTACCCAAAGGCCGTTATCGCTACCGGGTGCTCGATAATGAAGGACGGTTAGTCAAAGACATTTTCCGGCCCAAGAATCCCCCGCTGAAGATGACGATTTTTTTGCCGAAGGAAGACGGAATTGCCCGGCGGGAGATTTTACGGGATCCCCAATTTAACAACACCAGAAAAACTAAGGCCATGATGGCCTTGCAAGCCCTTTTCAACCAGGACGAAATGGCCGGATTCTGGGATCAGGAAGTTCTGCCGGAAGGGGCCGTCTTCTCAGCAAGCGAACAAAAGTGGTATATCCTGCTTAGCAGAACCTTTGAGCATTTGGGAAATGAAGAAAAAAGCCTGTTGTCCACGGCTATCACCAGGACGGTTCAGGCTTTAAATGCCGGTGAAAGCCAGGCAGTGGAGATTGTCACCGACCCGGCCAAATTACCGGAATAGGCATATTAAACGGCCGGTTAGGCCTGTTTACACCATTTTTCTATAAATTTTTTTGCTTTTTGACCTTTATCCTGTAATGCTTTACTTGGAACAGTCTGAATACCGGAAGTGGATAATACCCTCCTATCTTCCCAGTTGGAGGCGCGGGCGTAGAATTCAGCTACCTCCAACGCCTCCTCAACGGCTGTGAGTATTATTTCCCTGCCATAAAGAATGTCTTTGGCATCAGCTCCGCTGATAGTATCATGCTCCAACTTATGTTTCAGCCTTTTGGTAACGGTTTTAAAATCATGCAGCCATTCAGGGGTCATAAGTTCCTCCGGGGAGATTTTATTTGTTTTCCGCAAACCCGGGATTAACGCCCAGGTTTTCAACGTTCAACTGTTTCTTGATCTCCCATAGTTCTTTCTCATACCCCTCAAGTTTATTGATCATTTGGGAAAACTTCTCCTTGAATCTGGGGTCCTTCTCGTTGATCTCCCTCAGCAAACCCTTGGTGCTTTCAAGCCTGTTGATTACCTGCGCCACTTTAGACTCTTCCAAAATTCCCATCTTCATTACCTCCTTGTTGACATACCTTCGAAAAAGGTTGATCTCCCTAAAGTTTGTCCTAAAAAAATAAAACAACCTAATTTAGGCGGCCCGGCTGCCATGGCTTAACCGAATCGAAATTCGTTTTAAACTTTAGACCCGAGGCTTTGCGTCTCCAGCTTTCGTCAGGATTTGCCTTTATCCAATTTTTAGTTGTTCTTAAATTTAATTAAAGCATTTGCCCAGCTATCTGTCAATAAATTTAGTTGTAAAGTTTCTGTGAACAC
>JBLNCU010000184.1:0-8965 GCA_050260935.1 Bacillota bacterium | reverse complement strand
AAACCGGATCCCCTTTTAATTTTAGAACTTCTTGAACAGTAAACCCAAACCTTTAATGCGAACGGATTTGCAATTGGCGATAATCTGGTTAAGGAGCGCATTTAAGAAAGTAGCGGAAGATATAAGGAAGAGTATCAAGGAATGAACTTGCGTCAACAAATATTTAACAGTCTTTTAGCATTATCACCCAAAATGTCTTGCTTTTCCTTTTCCGAAAGGGGCAAGGCTTTTAAATGTTCAATTTCGGTTTTGGCATTGCTCCACGGCGCATCGGAAGCGAACAGCACTTTACCGGCGCCGTGATTATTGACAATTCTTAAGAATTGCTCATCGGAAAAGTATTCAAAGCCCATTGAGGTGTCAAGATAAATGTTTTTACCCACCAAATACCTTTCCACCTCATCCCATTGGGCATGTCCGCCAAAATGAGCGGCGATTATAACACCACCCTTCATGGCATCCGCAATCCTGGCGAATTGTCTGGGGCTGCTTTTATAGGGCTCCGGCATTCCCAGGTCGACACCGCCGTGATGTAAAATTATCAATCCTTTGCTCAATGCGTAATCATAAATTTTCAGCATTCGGGGATCATCGACGCTAAAATTTTGATATTCCGCGTGAAATTTAAGACCTTTTAAGCCTAAACCGGCTACGAAATCTATGTCTCTTTTATAATTGTCGGTATGCGGGTAAATGCCGCCAAAGGAAATAATTCTGTCCGAACAAATACTTCTGGCCCACTCATTCGTTTTCCGGGTTTGCGACTGTTTGGTAATTATAGGCTGGACGACCGAAATATCTATGTTCCAGTCATCCATGTTTTTCAACAAACCGGAGACCGTGGCGTTATTGACCGGAGTAAACATATTATTTATGTTGGCCAAAAGAGTGGAAAGCGCTTTTTCCGCCAAATCATCGGGAAAAACGTGGGTATGAAAGTCAATTATCATTTCTTGTCTAACCTCGTCAAGTATGTAAGGTTGAAACCGCAAATCCCTTATTTTCGCCGTTGATCACTTTACCCCTCGAATAAATTATATTACCGCTAATTTTACCATTCCTACAGGCGTCCTGCAACTCTTGCTTATCATCCTTAGGGAAGTTCGGTTCCCGGCATCCGGCCTTCACCGAACTACCTTTCCTCCTGAAAGGTAAAAACCGCCCGTAACGGCGGCTTAATTTGTTCCTGGGAGTTTTTTTGGTTGCGGATGATATCAACCCAACATCCAATCAACTCCTGGCCGTGGATCTCCCGATGACATCCAAAGGCCAATACCGGATATTGATGGGTCTCCTCCGTTCGCGGCGGAAGTCGGATGTTCCGGCGTCTGTCGCAAATTCCGACCATGGTAACAGCCGCCCTAAAACCCTCCTTTCCGTTAGGGATAACCCAATAAATGTTCGGAACAATACCATTGAACCGCGCCACTGGTATCAAAAGAGGGGCCACGGTGACAATATTTCCTTCCTTTCCGGGCAATTTGCAACAAGGCGGATACGGTAACAAACCGGTAACCCTGTTCTTTCAAGGCGGGCAGCATGATTTCCAAATCCCTGACTGTATTGGAACGATCACCCCCCAAATCATGAAAGTGAATAATATTGCCGGGCTTAACCGTTTTGATAAGCCAGGCGGCGATCCGTTCCCCGCTCGCTCCGGCCCAATCGCGGCTATCCTGGCCCCAGGTCCAGATTATCACCGTGTAATTTAAAGAGGCCGCCACCTTGACGATCTTTTCATTATAGAACCCGCTGGTTGGCCGGAAGAGCTTCATATCCCGTTGGATTATGTCATAAATAACCTGATGAGCGCGTTCCAGCTCATTTCGGAGCTCATCGGCGGTTAAACTGTTCACTTCCCGGTGATCATAGGTGTGATTGCCGATTTCATGCCCCTCGAAATATTCTCTCCGGATAAGCTGGGGGTAGCTTTCAGCCTGCTTGCCTATGACGAAAAAGGTCTCTTTGGCGTTATATCCAGCCAGCAAATCCAGGATTTTTCCGGTGAAGGTGGGGCTGGGCCCGTCATCAAAGGTAAGCGCCACCAATTTTTCCGGAACATTCGCTTCCCAGACCACCGAACCCCGCTTTTCCCATAATTCCCGGTCCTTATAAACCGGGCGATAAAGGCGGTTGGAGACCGTCCCTAAAAGCAGCAGCCCGGTCAGAGCAATAAAGAATTTAACTGCTTTTTCGCTTAAGAGAATTATTTTCATAACTCCCTCGTTCCCAAAGCAAAGGTTTTATAAAAATACGCCCGGCTTGGAAGGAGGTATTCCCCGCAATAGTTTAATATTCCCCCGGCGATTACCAGCGCCAACTGTTCTTGGTAGTTCCGGTTTTGAAGTTTTTCGGCGTTTTCGCGGTTGGACATCAAGCCAATCTCCACTAGAACTCCAGTTACCCCCGGTTGATTTATAATAAAAAACCGCCCCGGAAGAGCCCTCTTGGGAGCCTCCTGAAATTTATTCAATCCGGCTTGAACGCACTCCGCCAATCGCTTGCTCTCCGGGGAATGGAGGTTATAAAAAACCCTAGCCCCTTTTTTCGTAAAATCCGGCGACCAGTCACAGTGGATGCTAACCAACAAAAGGCATCGATAATCCCAGTACTTGCGAATCCTGGCCATCAAATCCCGGTAATGGCTGGAAGGAGATAAATCCCTGTCGGTCTTCCGGGTCAAGAACACCCTAAAACCGCTTTGATACAGATGCCGGCGCAGCCGAAGAGCCACTTTTAAGTTGGTATCCTTCTCCAAATTGCCTTGATAATCTTTGGTTCCTCCATCCACCCCACCGTGTCCCGGATCAACCAGGATCCGTATTTCCCTTAGCCAGCCGTTGGTTTTCCGGGTTCCTTCAAAGAAAAGGATAATACCGGCGGTAAAGATGGTAAAAACCATTCCCCCCGCCAGCAACCAGAGCCCGGAACGGGGTATAAAAATAAAACGCACCCAACCACCCCGTTTTCTTTAACTGTCTAATCACCATCCCTAAAGTTTATTCCGGTTAGCTTAAGGGATATGATTTTTAATCAAATAAAACAGGATAGTGGGGGCCTCTTTTTTAGCCTGATGATTGTTTGTATTTTATAAACCTTTTTAATCTCTCAGTCCGGCAGCTTGGTCCCATCCCAAGGGCAGTATTTATAAGCGCCGTTCCATTCTTCAGAACAAACAGGGCATTTTTTGGGGGGAACCAAAGATGGCAACGGCAAGCGCCATTTAAACTCCTTATTATCTAAACGGATAGTAAAGTTCCCCTCTTTTGCCGGGTCAATGACAGCGCCGTCTCCATTGCCTTTAGCGCCGAAGAGCACGAAACAAATGTTCTTAGCTTCTTTACCGACCAGTCTCTCGACCACCGGTTTAAACTGCTTGAGCAAAACTTTGGCCCCGCTGCTGATCTCTTCATTCTTTAGGGGCTGGTAATTCCTTTTTTCACCGTCAATCAACTGGACGGCCGACCGGATCTCCTCCTCGCTTCGATACTTGATTTTATTAGCGGAGGCCACCGTTCCGTCAAGAATCGCCACCACCGTGTAGGGGCGCAAAATACTTAAAAAGAATTCCACGTCGGCTTTTGAGATATCCGGCGTTTGATCGAAGGCGGTCTGCCAGAAATCCAACGGGATCCACCAGACAAGAGTCAGACGACCCGCATCCATGGAGCTTTTTTGGGTTTCCCTGATAAACTGGTCCATGTCCACCTTGTGAGCGGCAGCCAGTCCAAAAGCGGGGGCGGCCAAGCAAGCCAGCCCGAATATTAATATGAAGATCCAAATATTAAGTCCTTTTTTTAACTTCAGCATCCCGCTACCCCCTTCAACAATTCAGAGGACCGGCTTTTTTTCTATATGAGCCAGGGCAACATCGATATTCGCCATTAACCGGGCGCTAAAATTCAGTAAGCTTAGGGTTTGAAAAACCAGGCCGTAAAATAATTCGTTAACACCCCATCGCTTTGGCCAGAGGAAACAGCAGACCGAGAGGGCAAAAACCAGGATCCGGGAAATAATGGCCAGATACTTTTTTTGCTGATCGCTTAAGGGTTTCCCCTCGGATTCCCGCGGCGCCTTCCACCAGATAATGACATTCATCAACAAAAGGATTCCCAAGAGCAGATACGGCGAAAGAGTATACGCCGGGAGATAAATGGCTAAATAGCTGAAACCGGCCGTAATCAAGGCTCCTATTATCGCGCAGCGCAAGGGAGTGTTTAAATGAAGACCGCCGGAGACTGTTTTAACAACCGCCCCCGTTAGGGCGATTAAAAATGCCGTTTTTAAAATACCCAAAACAGCCCCCACTATAACCAAGAGCAGGGTATTGAGAATCATCGAGAAGAGGCACTCCAACCTATACCGTATCAAGGCAATTTGATAGGTATCGGTTTGACCGGCCATTCCAGCAAGCTTGTCCGCAATTGTCGTCGCCCACTTTTTAAAAAGCATCGGATTCTCCCCTTTCCCGTTTTAACTTAAGTAATCAATTGTAATTATTTACTTTATTTTATCATATTTTAAAAAAAACGTCCCTTGTCTAGGGACGCTTCTGTATTTATTTCAAACTGAACACCACATTCATGGTTACTGTGATATCCTTCTCTTTAGTAGAGGTATTGTAGACTCCGTAATCGGAGACCTCGGTGGAATACGGTTCGGTAATCTGGAAGACCCCGACCCGGGCCGATTCAATTTTGGCGATCCGGTCGCCGGTGCTGCCGGCAATCCTTTCGGCCCGCTTTTTGGCGTCCTTGGTGGCTGCGGCCAACAACTCCTTTTTAATTTTGTCCAACTGGGAAGAATAATATTCCAAACTGGATGATTGCAAATAAATGCCCCGATCCACCAGAATACTGGGGTTTAAAGCTAGTTTTTCGACGGTGGCCACATCTTTGGAGATCAGATACAGACTTTGACTGATGGCATATCCGGAGATGCTGTTGCCCCTTTCATATTGGGCATAAATCGGATTGGTATTCACCGGCTGAATGGTCAGGTCCTTCTCGTTGATGCCGTTTGTTTTAAGCATCTCGATCAAAGTCTGCAAATCGTTTTTCACCAGCGAATAACCGTTTTTGATATCATTGGTTCCGGTGTTGCGGGAGATGGTTATCCGCCATTTAATGATATCCGACCCAAACCTTTTGGTCGCCGCCCCCACTACCCTGATGGTTTTCTCCGGCATCCGGCTTTGATAAAAAAACAGCCCGAAAATTACGGCGCTCAATATCAAACCCAAACTCAAAATGGCCATCCCGCTCAGTTTTCCGCGCATGACAATCCCCCTTTTTCTTTTAATAATAATCGTTACAATATCATTGTATCATTAATCCCCCTTTTTATTAACTGGAAAATAAGGATCATCGATATTTCCCCGGAAATTGCGCAAAATAAAGCAATCAAGCCGGACAGGTGGTTCCAGAATTGCGACCTCTTTTTGACCGGAGATACCGTCATATTCAGCGTTACCGGGAGATTATCAATATTTTAAGCAGGCACGGCTTAGGGCATCTGCTGGAATTAACCGGGCTGCGAAATGCTTTCCGGATGCCCTGGCGGAAAAAAGAACTCCCGGAGCCGCGGATCAGCACCGCCGAACGGCTCCGCATGGTTTTAGAGGAATTGGGGCCTGCCTTTATCAAACTAGGCCAGATTTTAAGCACCCGCCGCGATTTATTGCCGGAAATTTATCTCTCCCAACTGGAATTGCTCCAGGATAGAGTGGCGCCGGTGGATTTCCCCGAAATCCAAAGGACTATCGAAGATGAACTCCATAATTCTTTGGAGGGTTTATTTTTACGTTTCAACCGCGCTCCGCTGGCCTCAGCTTCCATTGGTCAAGTGCACGAAGCCTTCCTCTCAACCGGGGAACATGTGGTGGTTAAGGTTCAGAGAACCGGCGTAGCAAGAGTTGTCCAAACCGATCTGGAGATCTTGGATGATGTGGCCGGGTTTCTGGAATTAAGAACGGAATGGGGCAAAGCCTACCAGATTCGGAAGTTCGTCCAGGAATTCGCCCGCGCTCTCCGCGATGAATTGGATTATCTGCTGGAGGCTAAAAACACCGAGCGCTTCCGGGAAAATTTCCGCGGTGACCGCACGGTTTACTTCCCTAAGGTGCACTGGGAATTGACCACCAGCCGGATTTTGGTCCTGGATTTTGTCTCCGGGATTAAAATTACTTCCAAGACCGGGCTGGAAAAGGCCGGCATTAACCGGAGAGAGGCCGCCGCCGGGATTGCCGGCGCCTTCTTCAAACAACTGTTCATCGACGGTTTTTTTCACGCCGATCCTCATCCGGGAAACATAACCATCAGTAAAAACGGGATTATCATCTTTATGGACTTCGGAATGGTGGGCCGCCTGGAAGGTTTGGTCAAGGAACGCCTTGGTTCGATGTTCATCGGTATTATCCGCAAAGATGTGGCCAGTGTCATCCGGGCTTTTCAAGAGTTGGGCAACGAAATACCCAAAGGCGTGGAAGAATACGATTTAAAACGGGAGCTCTACTACTTGCTCGATAAATACTACCATCGTTCCTTAAATGAGATTAAACTGGGTTCGGTATTCCACGATTTGTCGGCGATCTCCGCCAGATACCGGATCCGGATCCCCCAGGAATTAGCCTTAATCGTCAGGACCGTTATTCTCCTGGAGCACCTGATCGAACAGCTTGATCCCAAGAGTGGCCTCATCGAACTGGTCAAACCTTTCGGCCCCAAGTTGTTATTGGAAAAACTGGCTCCCCGGAATTTATACCGTTCCCTCGCCGGCTACCTGCTGGATTTGGCCAATTTAACCGTCAATCTGCCGGAAAAAATCAGCAATCTCCTCCGGATGGCCGTTGATGGCGAGCTGAAAATCATCCTCGAACATCAAAACTTTGAAAGCCTGATCTCCCGCTTAACCGTCCTCGGCAACCGGCTTTCTTTCAGCATGATTATTGCCGCCACCATTATCGGCTCATCCCTAATCGCCTTAAAAACCCCCGAATCGATATTCGGCCGTTTTCCCATCGCCGAAGCCGGTTTTGTGGCGGCGGTCTTGATGGGAGTCTGGTTGCTGGTTGCCATTATTAAATCAGGCCGGATTTAAACGATTTAAATACCCGGCGGCCGCGCTTAAATCGGCCGCCAAAAATTTGAATAGATTAGGCCTTCGCCTGGCGGCCAATGGATGATAAGTGGCCAAAACCGGAATTCCCTTAAATTCCAACATTTTCCCCCGGATCGCTTTCACTTCGGACTCCGGATTAAAAAGTTTCCCCAGCGCCACATTGCCCATGCATACGATAAGAAGCGGTCTTAGGGCGTTTATCTGTTCCTCCAGAAAAGCGAAACAGGCTGCCCGGGCTAATTCATGATTGTATTTCCGGATGGGACGGCATTTCAATAAGTAGGTAAGGTAAATTTGGTCAATTTTTAAACCGCTTTCCAATATTGCCGCTTTTAATGTTTCCCTGGTCCCGCAGATGAAGGGGGACCCTTGACGGTTCTCCCGGGCCCCCGGATTATCAAGGATAATCATTAAAGGCGCTTTGGGGTTTCCCTCCCCCCAGATCACCCGGCGGCGTTGAGCGGCCAACTCGCAGCGGTTGCAATCAGCCCAGACCGCCGGAACCCGGTCCTCCTCCCAGACAAACCCGGGATTAGTCATAGCTCTCCACCCCCAACCTTTCTCTTTGCCGGATCTTCCACCCCTGTTTTTCCTTCTGCAAAACCAGCTTTTCCCGGTATTCAATCTCCCGCCGGAACCGGTTCCGCCAGTCCCATTGTTTCACAGTCGCCAACACGCTTACCTGATCCGCGGTTTGCGATATTACCGTCAAAGATTTTACTTCCGCCAGCGGACGGGTTAACAGTTCAGCGGCATCCTTTATCCGGTCGGCTTTTGCTTGGAGAAGATCCTTACCCACTTGCCGGTTGTAACGGATAACGTCCGCTGCTTCCGGTGGTCCGGCCATTGTTTGATAAAACCTTCTAACCTCCGCCAGGGGGGAATTCCCCGCCGGGCGCCTTCCCGGCAATAAGCCGATGATTCCTCCAACCGGGAATAAACCAGTAATCCCAACCATAATAATGATCGCTACCGCCGCTGTTTTTACCCAGGATGATTTCAGGGACTTCCACAGCCGGAGCCGGTGTCGGAAAGACCTTTGTCTGCGTAAATTGGTTTCTTGGGCGGCTGGAGGGGCCAAAACCTTTTTTTGCTCCAGCGCCAACAGCCAAAGATCAACCAATTGCCCGGAGGTAAACCTTTTTTCGGGGTCGGGGTTTAACAGGTCGTGGACCGCCACGGCCAGCATCGGATTTATTGCCGGACAATGTATTCCCAGATCGATGATTCTCCCCTTTAAAACAGCCCGGGTCGGCCAGGAGTTTTCCAAAAGATAGGGCAAATTGCCGCTGAAAGCCAAATAAATCAATAATCCCAAATAATACATATCCCCGGCTGGAGTTAGCTCCTGCCCCAGATAATCCTCAGGCGGTCTGCAGTTGAGAAGCCCTTGCGACAGTTGAATTTCCGGGGAAACCAAAAAATGGAGGCAAGCGGGATCAGGCATTACAAACCCTTCAGTTGTCAGGATTATCCGGCGCCAATCCGGGCGGCCGACAATTAACCCCGCTTGATGGTATTGCCAATATCCCCGGATAAGCGGGAAAAGATGTTCAGCGGTCACCTGAATGGACTGTCGATTTTGCAGACCAAGAGCAGCAAGGCAACTACCATGAGCAAACTCCCAGCCAAGCCAGAACTGACCCTGATAATACAAAGGGCCTTGTACCTTTTTTATCCCGCAATCCCCGGTGTCACTCAAAAGTGGCTTGCGGCTGTCCAGCATCCTCCTTAGTAAACCGGAGTCGTTACCCCGCAACCTGGTAGCCAGCGGCTCCCAGCGGAAGATTTTATTGGCGGAAAAATTTTTGGCCAAGCGGAATTTTACCCCGTCCTCACGCCGTTC
>JBLNCU010000183.1:0-17394 GCA_050260935.1 Bacillota bacterium | reverse complement strand
TGCCATTTTTACGGATATACGTCAATACGGGAAAAGGCCGGGACTAAGGAAAAATGCCGCGAAGCCGAGTACAGAGGCAGGGATGTACTGGGCCACGAAATATGATCTTATACTGCTGCCGATTCACGGGGAGTACTCCGCCCGGAAAATAGTCCTCCCTTCCCGGGGAGACCTGATTGAAAAGCTGAATATTCAAAAAGGCGATTATGCGCTGGGGCGGCCGATGGGGACCGGCTGCCCGGTCCCCCATGTTCTGCAGGTTATCGAGGCTGATCCGGTTACCGGATTATCGATGACCTTAGTGGTTGGGCCAAAGGTATCCTGGAGAACGAGGTTGGGATGTCAAAGCCTGCCATATGGTGGGCTCTAGCGGAATCGCCGCCGATATAAAGAAGGAAACGGTCACCGGGAGCAGGGTAACCTTTCTACCCAGGTGTCGCATGATGAATTTAAACCATACCGGTTTGGTGAATATGGCCCTTCAAGAGAGTTACGGGCTTCAGATCCGGGCGGAGGACATCAAGATATTAGCTTGGGTGCAAATTAGTTTTTTTTGGGATGTCTGGCAAATATTAATTTGACGAATCACCGGTTTCCCGGTATGATATTCATCAGTTCACTTTAATTGGAGGTGCGCTTGGAAGGTTACCCAGGACTTGACGGAATACATTACAGCAGGGGTGAAAAAATGAATTTAACTACCGTTGTAAAGATTAACCAGGTAATCACCAGAATTGAAGAGATTCGCGATTTCTTGAAAAAGATCGGTGAGAGCGGCGATCTGGCCGTGAATGTTGAATTGCAAACCGTTCATGATGAATTGAATAAATGCGTGAGCCGACTACGAAAACTGAAAGGTCACGGAATTTCCGACCAATTAATGAATTTAAAACTGGGCAGTTAAATTAGGCGACTTATATCCGCGATACATTAGGTATGGCGGATTTTCCTTTTGCTAGAACATAATAAGTAAATTTCCAGAAAAACGGTTGACAACTAGATAGTTGTATAATACAATTAATGTATCTAGAAATTAATATAGCAATTAATTATTTTTGGGAGTTCGATATTAGTGGATAGTTCACGAATTCATTTGTTCCGTGAGAAATTGCGCCAGTTTGAAAGGGATATCGGCTGGCATTTGAAGAGCGAGACCGGCTGTTGCGGTGTAAGTATAGCCCAATGCCAAATCTTGCTGGAGATCGCCCGAAAAAAGGAGGTCTCAATCGTCGAGTTAGCCGCCGCCCTAGGATTGGATGCCAGCACCCTAAGCCGGACAATTAATAATATGGTTGACAACGGTTTGGTAAACCGGATGCTAAACCCGGGGGACCGCCGCTATGTTTCCCTGACCTTAACTGAGCAAGGGGAGAAGGTAACCGGATTTATGGAAGAGGTCTATGATGATTATATCGGGAAAATCTTCGAATTCATCCCTGAAGAAAAACGGGAACAGGCGCTGGAGAGTTTTTTGCTGATTGCCGATGCAGTAAATAGATGCAATCAAAGTTTTCGCTGTTGCCCGGAGGCGGAAAAAGTTGGGAAGGAGTGATAGAAATGCCGGAAAAAGAACTGTCAGGTCGTTGCTGTTGCAGCGGATCCACTTGTGATTGCCCGCCATCGGACGCAGCTTCGGAACCGCAAATTACCGGGGCGGCATGGATATGCGGTTTGCTGAACACCCCGTCTGGGGCAGTACCCCAAGTAGCCACCCGCTTAACCAGGGAGGACATTCTGGGAGCCTGGAAAGCCCGTTGGGGCGTTGGCCGGATGAATTATAAGGTCCCGCCGGGGTTGTACGCAGTGGGGACACCCGGCGCCGACTCGCCGGTGTTCGTTTCGGCCAATTATAAATTGAGTTTTGATCATCTCCGGCGAAGTTTAAAGAGGCTTGACGCTTGGATATTGGTGATCGATACCAAGGGAATCAATGTCTGGTGCGCCGCCGGCAAGGGGACATTCGGGACTTCCGGGATTGTCGCCGGAATAAATCAGGCAAAACTTGGCGAGTTCGTCTTTCACCGGACAATTATCCTGCCGCAACTGGGCGCGCCCGGGGTGGCAGCTCATGAAGTCACTAAGTTAACCGGGTTTAAAGTGGTTTATGGGCCGGTAAGAGCCGGTGATATACCTTCATTCGTTAATATGGGTTACCGGGCGACCGTCTCAATGCGGCAGGTTAAATTCGGACTCTGGGACCGGCTAGTTCTTACCCCGATGGAATTGGTAGGTCTGGCTAAGCTGGTATTAATCGGCTTTTTAATCCTGCTGATTATTAATACCATAGGAACCGGCCTGCCCTCTATTTTGAAGGCAGTTTACCGAACGGCCGTTGATTTTCTGCCATACTTGGGAGCGTTGCTGGTAGGGACGGTGCTGACCCCGGTTTTATTGCCCATAATTCCGGTAAGGGAATTTGCCTGGAAGGGATGGATACTGGGGATTTTATGGACTGGGTTTTACCTTTGGCGGTTTGCTCCCATCATCAGCTGGAAGCAGGTAGTGGCCTATATTTTTATTCTGCCGCCGATTTCGGCTTATTTTGCCATGAACTTTACCGGCTCTTCCACTTATACATCCCTCTCCGGAGTGGTTAAAGAGATGGGGATGGCCATCCCGGCGATGCTGACCTCAGTTGGTTTGGGAGTGGCGTTTTTGGCGGTGAAGTGGGGGTTCGGTCTTTAGTATACCGCGGAGATGCAGATGGCTGCATTGCATCCAAATAGGGTTAACAGTAAGGAGGAAGCCCGGATGAAGCATAGATATTTAAAAAACGTGGTTACTTTAGAACTTCAGCAGGAAAAGTGCAGCGGCTGCGGAAGATGTCTTGAGGTCTGCCCCCATAACGTTTTTGCCATGGAGGCCGGCCGTGCCGCAATCCAGGACCGAGATGCCTGCATGGAATGCGGAGCCTGCGCTAAAAACTGCCCGGTTCAGGCTGTTACAGTGGTGCCTGGTGTGGGTTGCGCTTATGGAATCTTATTGGGCAAATTACGGGGGTCCGCCCCTATTTGCGGCTGCGATGAATCCGGGGAAGATGGTTCTTCCTGTTGCGGTTAAGAGTAAAATTAAATTCCCCGTAAAAAAGTGGCGCTTAAGAGGTAGGAAGGAAACCATCTTTTTTGTCCCTTAAATCATTGACAAATATTTTTTTTAGCTTTATAATGAGTATATACTCACTGAGTAAATACTCAATTTTAAAATGAAAAACAAACGATGGGAACAGAAGGAACAAACAAGAAAGCGCCTTATCGCGGCGGCATTTGCGCAATTTGCCAAAGAAGGGCTTTTGGCCGCTAAAACTTCCGAAATTGCCGCCACGGCCGGAGTGGCTCACGGAACGGTTTTTGTCCATTTTCCAACCAGGGAAACGCTTTTAATCAGTACAATTCAGGAGTTTGGCGCTAAAATTACCGGCCGTATTCATGAATTGGCGGGAGCCGGCGGCAACCTTCGCCAGGTTTTGGAAGCGCATTTAAACGGGTTGATTGAGAATGAGCCCTTTTATTACCGGCTGGTTACCGAAGGGCAGTTGCTCCCGGCGGAAGCCCGCTATTCTTTAATCATGATTCAATCCGCCGTGTCCCATCATCTTATTCTAGCGGCCGAAAGGGGGATGGCAGCCGGAAAGATCCGCCGGATTCCCATGCATTTACTTTTTAATACTTGGATTGGTTTAATTCATTATTACCTGGCTAACCGGGAATTTTTCGCGGGCGATGGTCCGGTCCTAGCCAAGTATGGAAAAGAGCTGCTTGATCATTATTTATCTTTGATCAGTCTCCAAGAACAATTTGGGTATCAATTTGAATTGAAGGGGGGGTTTAAAATGAAAACTTGTATCGCCTGTGGTATGCCGATGAACAAGCCGGAGGAATTCGCAATGGGAGACACCTCAAAGGATTATTGTGTTTATTGCGCCCGGCCGGACGGAACCATGCAGTCCTATGAAGAGAAATTGGAGAGCATGACCGGATTTATAGTTGAAACTCAGGGATTTGATGAAAAGGCCGCCCGGGAAGCGGCTGAGGCGATGATGCGGAAGCTTCCGGCTTGGCAATGAAGGTAGGACTGAGGTATAAATATACATATCCCCGAAGCCTTTGTTGAGACGACGGCTAAGGGGATTTTTTTTATCAAAGCCAGGGGTTCTTCCGTGTCCCAGGAAAAAATCCAAGAACAACGATAGCAGGAGCAGTATTTTAATCTTGACTATTATTATGGAATTACTTATAATTAACATCAAAATTAAATCTTACCTATAAACCCTTATCTATAAACGTTACAAAGGGGAAAGAGAAATGCCGATTAAGATACCGGACAATCTGCCGGCGGCCAAAGTTCTGGCCGGGGAAAATATATTTGTGATGACCGAAAGCCGGGCTTGTCGACAGGATATCCGGCCCTTGCGGATTGCAATTTTAAATCTGATGCCCACCAAAATTACAACCGAAACCCAATTATTGCGCCTGTTGGGAAATACCGCGCTCCAGGTGGAAGTGGTCCTGTTGCAACCGGGTACTCATCAATCCAAGAATACTCCGGAAGAGCATTTAAAGACCTTTTATCAGATTTTTGAACAAGTCAGCGACGAAAAATTTGACGGGATGATTATTACCGGAGCACCGGTCGAACAACTTGATTTTGAGGAGGTCCACTATTGGGAGGAACTGAACAAGGTGATGGATTGGAGCGCCCATCATGTCTTTTCCACCCTGCATATTTGTTGGGCGGCTCAGGCCGGACTTTATCATCATTACCGGATACCCAAATACCCGCTGCCAGTCAAGATGTTCGGGGTGTTCGAACATACGGTCAATCAAAAATATTCACCGCTGTTGCGGGGGTTCGATGATCTGTTTATGGCCCCTCATTCCCGGCATACGGAGGTCCGGCGGGAGGATATTAAAAAAGTGTCGGAGCTGGAAATTCTGGCAGAATCGAAGGAAGCGGGTGTATATATAGTGGCCTCAAAAGACGGCCGCCAGGTTTTTGTAACCGGGCACCCGGAGTATGACCCCCAAACACTGAAATGGGAATATGACCGGGACATCGCCAAGGGGATGCCTATCGCCATACCGCGGAATTATTATCCCGGTGATGATCCCGCCGGGGAGCCGCTGGTTAGATGGCGCAGCCACGCCAATTTATTATTCGCCAATTGGTTGAACTATTACGTTTACCAAGAGACGCCCTATAATTTAAACGAAATAAAATAATTAAAGAACCGGGGGAAAGCTCAACATTGGCTGCCTCCCGGTTTTTATTTTCGCTCTGTTATCAATAATGTTGATCTCCGATATTGGCTTGACTATATGCTTTTTCTCCGCGCCTCCGTGTCTCTGTGGCCTATAAATTTAGCCACAAAGGCGCAGAGCCCAGAGAAAAGATATTTATGTCAACCATTCTCAAGATCATGGCAGTTATTTTCATTAAACCGTGTGTTCCCTTGCTGATTGCTTCTTTGATTTTATAATTCCTGATTATAAAGAAGATATTGACAAATAATTTAAAAGAGGGTAATATAAAGACAATTAAATTTCCTACTAAACCAATAGGATTATATGGAATTTATTTTGAGAATGGAGGATTAACATGTCGAAAATTGCCAAGAATCTCACCGACTTAATCGGTAATACCCCATTGTTGGAGCTTAACAACTATAACCGCTTAAACGGCCTTCAAGCAAAAGTAATCGCCAAACTGGAGTATTTTAACCCCGCCGGTAGCGTTAAGGACCGGATCGGTTATGCCATGATCAAAGATGCCGAAGAGAAAGGATTAATTAAACAGGATACCGTCATTATCGAACCGACCAGCGGCAATACCGGCATTGCCCTAGCTTTTGTCGCCGCCGCCAGAGGTTATAGACTGATTTTAACAATGCCGGAGACTATGAGCGTTGAACGGCGGAACTTATTGAAAGCGCTGGGGGCCGAGTTGGTATTGACTCCGGGGGTCGAGGGAATGAAGGGCGCCATTAGCAAGGCGGAGGAACTGGCCGCCGG
The DNA here is from genome assembly GCA_050260935.1 of Bacillota bacterium. Classification (GTDB taxonomy): domain Bacteria; phylum Bacillota; class UBA4882; order UBA8346; family UBA8346; genus UBA8346. The sequence continues at coordinate 11,386 of JBLNCU010000183.1, read as the reverse complement.
TAATCCCAATTCGTTTATCCCCCAACAGTTTAAGAACCCGGCCAACCCGGAGATACATCGTAAAACAACCGCTGAGGAGATCTGGCGGGACACCGGCGGTCAAGTCGACATTTTTGTAGCCGGGGTCGGCACCGGCGGCACTATTACCGGTGTCGGGGAAGTATTGAAGCAGAAGAATCCCAAAGTAAAGATAATCGCCGTAGAACCTTTCGACTCCCCGGTTTTATCCGGAGGCGCCCCGGGGCCTCATAAGATTCAGGGGATCGGCGCCGGTTTTACACCGGATGTTTTGAATAAAGCAATTATTGATGAGATCTTCAAGGTGAAAAACGAAGAAGCCTTTGAAACCTCCCGGAAATTGGCGCGGACGGAAGGGCTGTTAGTGGGGATCTCTTCGGGGGCCGCCGCCTTCGCGGCGACGGAAGCAGCTAAAAGGCCCGAAAATAAGGACAAGAATATAGTGGTTGTGTTGCCGGATACCGGCGAGCGCTATCTCTCGACCGCTCTTTTCCAGGAGGATTAAGTGGCCGAAGAAAAGGTTATCATAACTGAAAATCCCGCCTTCCTAAAGAAGAAGAGCGGGGTTTTGCCTAAAAAAGGGAAATTGCTCGTTGCCGGTAGCCTCCGGATATCCTGCCTTTAGCCGGCAGTTATTCATGCTTTTTTACAAGTGTCCAGACAATGGTTGCTGGATATCTTAAGGACCTTTAGCTCTCCACCGGTTGAGGAAATGTTACTAACGGGATAGCCTCCCACTGTTTTTTTCGTATATTATTAAACCGATGCCCAAAACTATCCCGTATTTCAGATAAAATACATCGGTTCTGCAGGTAAAACCGCCCGGGCGCGCTCGGTTAAATCCCGCAAGGTGGTGCCGTCAAGGAAGCCGTTGATATGGTCCCGCAGTTCTTCCCAGAAAGAATGGGTTATGCAGTACTTTTCCCGTTCGCAGAGGGGGCCGGCGGCGGTATCGCCTACACAGTAAACCGGAACCAGCGGTCCTTCCAATGCCCGTAAAATATCACCAACAGTTATTTCATCCAGCGGGCGATTGAGCTCATATCCTCCTTGCGCGCCCCGGGAGGCTTTCACCAATCCGGCCTTGCGCAGGCTGGTGAAGACTTGTTCCAGATAGGATTCGGAAATAGCCTGGCGTTCAGCAATCATCCTGAGCGCCATCGGGCCTTCAGTAGCATGCATGGCCATGTCCACCATAGCCCGTAAACCATAGCGGCCGCGTGTAGATACTTGCAAGTTAAATGCTCCTTTCGAAAAAACCCAGTAAGTAGATAGGATTTAAAAATAATTCTAGCATAGTTTGCTATTGCTTTCAAGCAGGCGGGCTTGGCGAACCCATCTAGACCGGCTGGTCATAATTTGATATACTACTCTTCATAATATCTTCATAAATCCGGGTTATAATGAATACCGGAGAATTTAAGTCGGCGAATTACCATAAATAAAGTTAATTGCCGATGAAAGGAGGAGGTGAAAGGTAATGGCCAAGGAAATCACCAACCTTACGGTTGAAGGCATGTCCTGCCAACATTGCGTCAATAGCATCACCAAGGCGGTTGGATCCTTAAGAGGAGTCGCTGAGGTAAACGTCGACTTAAAAGGTAAAAAGGTTACAGTCGGATATGATCCTCAAGCGGTAACCCTGCAAAACATCAAAGACACTATCGAAAATCAAGGATATGAGGTAAAATAAAAAAGCCGGGATTTTGTTTTAGCAAGGTTTTATTACATTGTTTAAACCGGGGAAGCCGAGTTAGTTTTTTCCGGCTGGGAAGTATAGGGGTAGGATTTAAGAACCCCTTTTTGTTTTGCTTTATAAGGCTGTCTTGAGGGTTTTAACCTGAACCATCGGGTTGGCCGAGGTTTTGGGAATACTTGCTCTTACACTTGGGAGGGATCTCAATGGCGGAACCTAAAAAAATATTGGTGGTGGATGATGAACCGAAGATCGTCGAGGTGGTCTCCTCTTACCTTGAGAATAAAGGTTACGTAGTTTATCCAGCTTTTAACGGCCGGCAAGCTTTGGAGGTTTTTGAGAAGGTCCGTCCTTGCCTGGTTATCCTCGACCTGATGCTTCCGGATATGATGGGGGAAGAGGTTTGCCAATGTCTGCGCCGGATCTCCCGGGTGCCGATTATTATGCTCACCGCCAAGTCCACTGAGGAAGATCTATTAAACGGATTGAATCTAGGAGCCGATGATTATGTTACCAAACCTTTCAGCCCGCGGCAGTTAGTTGCCAGAGTGGAAGCGCTTTTAAGAAGGACTGTAAATGAGGCCGTGCCATTAGCCGGTTTGATTTCATTCAACAATGACGATTTAGTTATTGACAGCCAGAAATATGAGGTCCGGAAAAACGGCAAGGTTGTCAATCTAACGCCAAATGAATATAAAATCTTGATGTCGCTGGTGAAATATCCTCAGAAGGCTTTTACCAGGGAGGAACTGGTCAGCGTCGCTTTAGGCGAAGATTTTGACGGGTATGACCGGACCATTGACACCCATATTAAAAATTTACGGCAAAAAATAGAGACCGATCCCAAGAACCCTCGCTATATACTGACAGTCCACGGGGTCGGCTACCGGTTTGGCGGTGGGGATTGATGTTACTAAGCCTACGTAATAAGTTATCGTTATCTTATATTCTGGTCGCCCTTATTGGTGTGGCTTTAATAGGGGTATTGGCCAATTTACTTTTGGAACAGCAATTCCGGAAATATGTCCGGGAGAACCAGGAGAGAGTGAATAAACGGACTGTTACCCAACTCAGCCAGCAATATATAGCGGAGGGTCAATGGCGTGAGAGTGCCATCACCCAGCTTGGTATGAATGCGCTGGAACAAGGCTTGATTTTAAAGGTCAGGGACAACTCCGGCCGGTTAATCTGGGATGCCACTGTCCATAACAACGGTCTCTGCCAGCAAATGCTGCTTCATATGGCGCGAAATATGGCCAGCCGCTATCCCAACTGGAAGGGCAGGTACACCGAGCATCGGTATGTTCTGATTTCAAACTTTCAAAAAGTCGGTACAGTCGAGATCGGTTATTACGGACCTTTTTATTACACCGATACCGATTTGGCTTTTATCAACACCTTAAACCGGCTGCTGTTTGGCGTGGCCATCCTGGCTTTGTTGATCGCCCTGATCGTCGGCTCCTTCACCGCTAAACGAATCAGCGCACCCATTGCCCGGGTTATTAACGCGGCTCAACAGATCGCCGATGGAGATTACCGCTTTGTCCCTGGGGAAAAAACCGGTATTAAAGAAATAAACCATTTAAATGAGGCAATTTGGGAGTTGGCCGCCACTCTCCAAAAGCAGGAGCAGCTCCGAAAACAGCTTACGGCCGATGTCGCCCACGAGCTCCGGACGCCGCTGGCTACCTTGCAAAGCCATTTAGAGGCGATGATCGACGGTATCTGGGAATGCAACCAGGCAAGGTTAAAGGGTTGCTACGAGGAGATTACCCGGATCAGCCGGATGGTGCAAGACTTGGAGCGTTTAACCAAATATGAGTCCAAGCTTTTGATTTTAGATAAAACCCGGTTTGACCTGGGGGAATTAATCCGGCAAATAGCCTTGAATTTTGAAAACGAATCCCGGAATAAAGGGGTTAGAATAAGTTATTCGGGGTCACAAGTCATGCTGTTTGCTGATAGAGATAAAATCAGCCAGGTTTTGATTAATTTGGTCGCCAACAGTATCAAATTTACGCCGGCCGGGGGAGAGATCGCGGTTTCCGTGGAGAAAAAGGGCGCGGATGTCCAACTCAAAGTTAAAGATAATGGGTCCGGAATTCATCCCGATGATCTGCCCTATATTTTTGAGCGCTTTTACCGGGCCGACAAATCCCGGAACCGGTCTACCGGTGGCTCGGGAATCGGCTTGACCATTACCAAAGCGATTGTGGAAGCCCACGGAGGTAAAATAGCCGTTAATAGCCGGCCCGGCGAAGGAACGGAATTTATTGTAACACTGCCCTTAGTCGACCAGTGATTATCCTGCCCGGCCTTGAGTCGGCGGATACCCTTTAACCGCCTTGAAAGTGCGGTTGAAGGTTCTGATACTGTTAAAACCGGTTTCGAAAGAGATGTCAATAATCTTTTTGTCTTCTGTTTTAATCAGTTCTTCGGCCTTGGCTATCCGGAGCCGGCTTAAATACTCTCTAAAGGTTACACCGGTAAATTTCCGGAACAGTCTGGAAAAATAGTAGGGGCTGAGCTTTGACTTTTCGGCGATAATGGCCAGGGAAATTTCGGATCTGTAATTATCCTCTATATATTGAATGGCATTTTGAACCCGTTGAATGTCGGGGAGCTTGCCGCTTCTACCGACGGCGCCGGAGCCGTTTGTGGGGAAGTTGCGCAGGAGCAAAGCGCCTAACTCCAGAATCATTCCGCTTATGTACATTCGTGAAAATGCTTGAGGGGCATTTATTTCAGCGGCGACCCTTAAAAATATCTCTTCAATTCTAGCGCTTACCCCCTTGTCTAACCTACGAAGATCGACAAAACCCGGGGTGAAACGGAGGTTTTCGGGCCATCCCCCGGGGCTTCCCACCAGTTCCGGGCGAAAAATCAACACAATAATCTTGGAGTGGAGATCCCGGCTGTCGTAATAATGAATATCCGTACTGCCGAAGATGGCCATCTCCCCCTGGCCGAGCACCCGGGACTCCTTATTAAGCCCAATACGGATATAGCCTTCGCAAACCAAGACCATCTCCACATCAATATGCCAATGGGCCAGAAAATTGTTGTCGGTTGCCGAAAAAGCGCTTACCGGGAGCCCCGGCCGGTAAGTTCTGGTTTCAAGATAGGCGTTCATAATGACCAACCTTTTCCAATGAAGCACGGATCGAATTAGCAGTTAAATTATAGAATAAAAAGCAAAAACTGTCCAGTTGAAGATGATTTTTGGCCAGACATAACCGGAGCCGCCATTTATAATATGGTCATTGGTAAAGGAATCATCCTGAAGCGAGGTGCTTTTCAAGTGAAACTGCCTGAAATTATTTCCAGCTTAAATATGTCCGAAAAATTCGCTCTGCTTACCGGAAAAGACAATTGGCGGACTACCGGGATTGAAAGGGTGGGAATTCCATCCATTACAGTATCGGATGGCCCCCATGGTTTACGTAAGGTTGAACAGGGGCCCAATGGAGAGGAAGCAACCATCGAAGCCGTTTGTTTTCCTACCTTAGCATCCTTGGCTGCAACCTGGAACCCGGATTTGGTTCGCAAGGTCGGTAAAGCCTTGGGCGAAGAATGCGGCGCCATGGGTGTAGACGTGATTTTGGGCCCGGGGGTCAATATCAAACGCACCCCGCTTTGCGGCCGTAATTTCGAATACTTTTCCGAAGATCCTTTGCTAGCCGGCGAGCTGGCCGCCGCTTACATTGACGGAGTCCAAAGTATGAATGTGGGGACCTCTCTCAAACATTTTGCCGCCAACAACCAGGAGTTCGACAGATTGCAGATCAATAGCGAGATTGACAGCCGGACCTTGCGGGAAATTTATCTGAAGCCCTTTGAAATCGCGGTCAAAAAATCCCAACCCTGGACGGTGATGTGCGCTTACAACCGTTTAAACGGGATATACTGCTGTGAAAACCGGTCCCTCCTAAATGACTTGCTAAAGGAGGAATGGGGGTTTCAGGGTTTTGTGGTATCGGATTGGCGCGCGGTGCATGACCGGGTTAAGTCCCTAAAAGCCGGGCTGGAACTGGAAATGCCTTTCAACCCGGCCAGTGCGGCAGCTTTACAGGCTGCATACCAAAGAGGGGAGATCGGTGAGGCTGAAATCGATGCCGCTCTGGAAAGGTTGCTCAATATAGTATTCCGGGCGGTTGAAAGCCGGAATAAACGGCCCAAGACTTATGACCCCGGCCGCCACCACGAGCTGGCCAAGGAGGCGGCTCTGGAAGGGATCACCCTCTTAAAAAACGAACCGGAAATATTGCCGATCAACAAGAGAAAGGTCAAGCGGATCTTAGTTGTCGGGGAATTGGCCGAAAAACCGGTAATCCAGGGGGACGGGAGCGCCCATGTCAAACCTTTAAAAGTTGACAGCCCGCTTGAACACTTGAAGAAGCTGGCCGGAGCAGGGATGCAAATAGACTACTATCCGGTTTTCCATGCTGATCAACCTACCGTCGACCGGCTGAATTACGCGCTGGAAGCTTCCCAAAACGCCGATCTAGTATTGATATTCGCCGGAAACCGCCAGGGGATCGAAGGGGAGTTCTATGACCGGTCTGTGATAACTTTGGCCCCGGAGATGGAGCGGGTTATTTCAAGTATCGCCTCCCAAAACCCGAATACCGCGGTAATTGTAGAGGCTGGTTCAGCTATTGACATGTCGGCCTGGATCAACCAGGTAAAAGTGGTTGTGTTCGCCTGGTATGGTGGCCAGGCCATGGGTAGCGCCCTGGCGGAGATCCTCTTCGGTCTGGCCAATCCCTCCGGAAAGATTGCCGAAACTTTTCCTTTAAAAATTGAAGACACGCCCGCCTTCGGAAGTCATCCCGGGAACGGCTTCACATCGCCATATAAGGAAGGGATCATGGTGGGGTACAGGTATTACGACACCTACCACCGGGAGGTTCTATTCCCCTTCGGGCATGGGCTTTCTTACACCACTTTCGATTATTCCGATTTGCGGATAACGCCGTCAAACGTCATGGAAGAGGAGGAATTAACAGTTGGTTTTAAGGTGAAAAATAACGGCGGGATGACGGGGAAAGAGGTTGTTCAGCTTTATGTTCGGGACGTAGCCGCTAGGGTGTTGCGCCCGGAGAAAGAGTTGAAAGCTTTTGCCAAAGTTGAACTCCGCCCGGGCGAGGAGCGGGAGGTTCAATTCAAACTCAACCGGGAGGCCTTCGCCTATTTTAACACTTCTTTAAATAGCTGGCTGGTGGAGAGCGGGGAGTTTCTGATTCTGGTCGGCTCTTCCTCCCGGGATATCCGGTTGCCGGGGAGGGTAAGGGTAGACGCCAGGATTGATTTTTCATGACTTAGCGAACCACCCCGTAATTTGTGATACTTGCCTTAACTTTAAATTTGGCGCGGATGGTTGGATATACTTGGCGCCAGTTATGTTGGCGCCAGTACCGGTTGTGGTAGGCCCGGACCATATCACCGATCCCGACCGGGTCGGAATCGGCCGCCTGCAGTTTCCCCCAAAGCTGGTTGAATTTTTCGGTTAAATAGCCGGCGATAATCTTTTCGAACCGGGGGATTTTTTTGGGATTCTCGAGGCCGAACCGTAATTCTTCGACAATGCCCCTTAATTTAACGTCGAAGGTTACCTGGGGGGTGGCGTGGATTTGAAGTTTGACGGCGGTCTTGGATTCGGTAAAATGGATGGTAATCCGGTTCTTTTTCTTGACCAGCCCCGTCGGCAGGGGAATCGCCTCGATATGGGACTTGGCCTTGTTTTGAATGGTAAGCAATAAAAATGTTTCCATGGGGCTTAACTCGCCAACCATCCGGTCGTTCCGGAAAAGAGCCGAACCCAAAACCAAGGCCCGTTCTGGTCCGGCTTTGATTAGCGGCAGGACGGGGTCGATTCCCGGAGCGTAATATTGGATCATGAAACGATCAAAATTGATATCCGGGGCTTTGGAATCATTGATGGTATGGTCCAGCAAAGACTTGAAGTACAAACCCGGCAACTGGACGTTGGGCCATTTCATAGCGGTTTTCAGTAGTTCATTGGCCGAGCCCCTAACGACTACGAACCTTGCCTGAACGGGATCTAAGGGATCGCGCTCAAAGAGATCCAGGTATTCCATAACTCCTCTACGGGCCAGCGACTCTCCGATAAAAATCTGGATCACTTTACCTGCTTCCAACCTGCCGATGGTTTGTAAACGGATTTTTTCACGGGCCTCCCGCACTGATAAAGCTTCCGCGGCATAGAGATTTATTTTCGTGATCTCACCTCCGCCGCCGGCATTCTGGGCCCCGCTGGCTTTTTCAGGGCTGCCGCCGGTCCCGCTGGCGGGAGCGGTGACGGTAACGAGAATTTTCCGGCCGGGCCTGGCGTCCATGCCTGCATTAACAACGATCTCCGTCTGCTCCAAAATTCGCTGGTCCCAGCATCCGCCTGTAAGAAGGGGAATAATTATCAACGGCATTATTATTTTTTTCATTCCCGGGCCTCCCGTATAAGAGCAATCAACCATAGAAAGGCGGGCAGCGCCATACCGAAACCAAAAAACTCCAGCGCCCCCAACCAGCAGGATAGATTTTCCAATTGTTCGTATTTATTTAAAAATAGGATCGCCAGGATCATTAATGTGCCTAGAATAACTAAAATTAAGCGGTAGGAGAGGACCGGAAAATTTTCTTTGACCGCCAATTGAGCGGCTAAAAAAAAGGCGGTGGCGCTAATACCGATAGCGGGGACCCAAAAGAGGAGAAAATATATTTCCAGCCGATCGAGAACTGGGAAATGGAGGGAACGGAATATGTTAAGAATAGGGAAGACCTGTTCTTTGACAAATTCGCCGCCGTAAAGGGTGATCGTCAGAACGGAAAGGATAACATAGATTAAAGCGGTGGTGGTAATCGCGGCTAAAGAATATCCCAATTTGTGCTCGCCTTTTATATAGGGGTAAATAATCAGCATTAAATCAAAGCCGATGAGTGAAAAAGCGGTTTTACCCACAATTTGCGGCAGGTGGCGTAGTTGTATTTGGGTCAACGGAAATAAAAAAGTCCATTGCAGATGATCCCAGGATAAGATGACCGCTGTCAAAAAGAAAAAAATGGAGATATAGATAAAGCCGGCAAAGCGGCAGATGACCTTCAATCCTTTGGCTACCAGGTAAAAGAGGGGAGCAAAGAGGAAAACCATTAGGATAAGGACCGGGGTCTCTTTAAAAAACAAAATCTTTAAAAACTCGACAAAAAAAGCCCCGTTTATAATGGCGGATATAAATAAAAAAACCGCGATCAAGTAATTTAAAGCCGTGCCCGCGCATTTTCCCAACAGCCGGCGGTTGATGGCCAGCACCGAGCCGTTGAACCGCCGGCAGATACCTAAAATCAATCCCGCGCCACCCAGCGCCGCCAGCCAAAAAGGTATCAGCATCAGCCAGCCGCCGGTTCCCAGCCATTTCTCCAGATGCTGGGGAATGATGAAGATCCCTACACCCATCTGGGCGGCAATGATCAAGACCATCAATTGACCGCTGGAAATCTGCTGTTTTTTCTTATTCATCGGCATATCCCTTACCGCGGGTTTTGTCGAGGGGGCGGGCTATCCGGGGTCGTTTGTTTATCAGGAAAAGCGGAGCCCGGATAAGGCTATCATTGAGATTTTTTATGCTTAAAGGAGCTAACGGCATAAAATAAGGCTGCCCCAAGGACTCCAAACTTAAAAGATGGGTAAAAAGAATCGCCCCGCCGATGATGGAGCCGACAATTCCGAAGAGGGAGGCTAAAATCATCAACGGGAAACGGATTACCCGCACCGCCAACCCCATGTCATAAGCGGGAATCACGAAGTTGGAAACCGCGGTGATCCCCACCACGATAATCATGATAGTACTGACGGCGCCGGTGGCCACGATGGCTTGGCCGATGATTAAGCCGCCGATAATACCGATGGCTTGTCCTATATAAGATGGCAGGCGAATGGCGGCCTCGCGCAGCAGTTCAAAGATTGATTCTATAAAGAACGCCTCGACAATCGGCGGGAACGGCACTCTGGCGCGGGACTCAATCAAGGGGGTCAGAATCGGCCAGGGAATGGCCTCATAATGAAAACTAAGGACGGCGATATAAAGCGAGGGTAAAGAGACGCCCAGGAAAAAGGCTGTTTGCCGCAGGAAGCGGATGATCGAACCGCTGATCCAGGACGCGTAATAATCATCCGGCGCTTGAAAGAAGGCGAAGAAGTTGACCGGCGCTATTAAAACTACCGGCGTTCTGTCGACAATGATGATTAGTTTTCCCTCCAGCAGGCTGGCGGCAGCCTTGTCAGGCCTTTCGGTGGACTGATACTGCGGGAAAGGGGAATAGGGACTCTCTATTAACAGCTGCTCGATATAGCCGGCCCCCAGTATGGCGTCGTAGTCGATCTTTTGAATTTTCGCCTCCAATTCCGAGAGTATCTCCGGATTGGCGATGCCTTCCAAGTAGCCGACGGCTATCCTGGTTTGGGAACGTTTTCCCAGAATATATTCTTTGAACTTTAGCTGGGGAAGGCTCAGTCTTCTCCGGAGCAAGGCTGTATTAGTCCTTAGATTTTCCGTAAAGCCCTCATGGGGGCCACGGATGGTCCGTTCAATGGGTGAATCTTCAACCGGCCGTTCTTTCCATCCGCTTAGTTGAAAGAGCAGCCCGAAGCCCCACCCATCCACCACCAACAGGACAAAACCGGTGAACAGGGAGTTTACCGCCTTGTTAACGCTGGTTTCCTGCTTGATGCTGACTACGGGAATAGTTGAATAAAAATCTTTTATCCGGCTTCCCGGAGTGGTCAATAACCATGGAAGCAGATCCCGCTGGAATAAGTCCTGATCGATCAAACCGTCGATAGAATAAATGACTCCTTGTTCGCCGGAGCAAAATCTGAAAGGGCGTTTCACCAAATCCACACAATCGGCCAGAGCTTCATCGATATAGGTTGTAATTTGCCGGAAATTCCGGCCAAAAAGAAGATCACCCTGGGACGTTTTATTTTTGGATCGCCAAAAGCGGTGGAATAAATCCATTTAGTATCTCAATCTCCCCGGTTTTTATTATTTGGAAAAAACGGGGAGCTTAAACCTATTTTTTTGGTTTAGGTAAAATTTGTTGGCTTAGGCTTAATTGAACTTGTCCTATGAAAGGAAGAACCGGGAGAAATTTGGTATTAGGGGTCGGAGTGGACATAGGAATAACATTACTTCTTATTCTTTTAGGGTTTCCGCCGGCTCTATATATTTCTCGCCGCACTGGTGGCAGAATTTCGCGCCTTCATGGAGTTCTGTTTTACAGTTACTGCAATAAATCTTCCCCAGAGCCTCGCCGGTTTCCAAATAGAGCTTGTTTAATTGAGTATCCTTCTCCTCCAATTGTTTATAAAGCTCGGTTATGGCGGCGCATTTTTTATCGATCCTGGCTTGATCGACAGTACCATGAGCAAACATCGGATAGACTATGTGTCCCAGTTCATTCAGTTTCAAGTCAATCTCCGCGACCAGCTCATCCATTTGCTTTTTCAGCTTCATGCTCTCCAGAACCTCTTTGGACTTGATTCCCACCGCCGCTACCCCTTTGCCGATCCCTTGCTTGACTTTGCTAAATAATTCAGCCATTGTCTGTTCTCCTTTCCAAAATGCGCATCAGTCGCTAGAATCATGTATATGCGGT
>JBLNCU010000182.1:0-3267 GCA_050260935.1 Bacillota bacterium | reverse complement strand
CATCTACTGTATAGGTTTCGGGTAGTATTGGACTTCGTTTTGTTACGCAAACTCGTCCGACCTAATTCAGCCTCTTATGTGGTTCGTGTTCCTCAGTCCGGGATTTTGCCTTCAGCTTCTTTCAGATTCTACCTCGCGATAGACACCCTTGCTGTTCGGCTAATGGTTGCTACTACCAAGCCCCATAGCAGTCTCGCGCTTTCGCGCTCACCGCCTAGCTTTCGCCCATGCCGGGCACACGTATAAAAAAACCGCGTTTTTATCGCGGTTTTTTTAATGAAACTCTTGCTCCTGATTTTTCGGATAAATCAAGTTTTGCAGTTTATCAAGCAACTGCGGCGCGGAATCCAATATTCTGTCAACCAGAACATTGCTTTCAATAGGCAGCAATTTGGTTTGCTCCTTGCCCACAACTAAAAAAGCCACCGGATTGATGGTAATACCGGCGCCGCTTCCTCCACCAAACGGGAATTTGCCGTTTTCGGACGACTCCTGTTGATTCCGATCCCGCTCCTTTTCTTTGGTTTTCGCCTGGTTCGCTTCAAATTCACTTCCTCCGGCGGCAAAACCAAAGGTTACTCTGGAAATTGGCACAATAACACTTCCGTCCAATGTTTCTACCGGATCCCCCAAGATGGTATTGACATCAACCATCTCTTTGATATTCTGCATTGCAGTCTTCATCAAACCTTCAATTGGATGGTTTTCCAACCCCGATCCCTCCTTTCAAAAAACGATGACGGAAACGCGCTATGAAAGCAGCAATTATAATATAGCCTAGTTTAATGCGGAATATACAATCAAACTTCAGGTCAAACCGGGGGTTTTGGAAGTCGGGAATTATCTGAATTTCCGGCTGGCTTTTAAAATCGAAATTACGGCGCAGAAAAGCAATAGCGCTTGATTTAAAGCCCCATAGGGCCCCATAAAGCGTGGCTGTGCTAACGGGATTGCCGGTTCCAAACTTGGTAATCCAGATAAATTTGGTAAACCGGCCCCGCTTTTCCAAGTCTTCAACCACCAACAGCCAATGCCGGTATTTGGCGGGCAGGAAATAAGTCAGCAAAGCGATACCCAGGCCATAATGATGATAGCGGTGTAAAAATTCCCGCATGCCGCGGGAATTATCCAGATAAGATGATTCGACTTCCTTAACCTTTGACCTACGGATAAAAAACCACCGTCCGGAGGATTTTTGCCTTTGTTTGATCCGGCGCGGGGTTAGTTGAAGTAAGCTAATGCTCCGACTCCTCTTAAGCCGCCCTTTCAAAAAAGAGATCTCTAGGAGCAGATCATCGTCCCAGGCAATTTTCTGGTAAAAGATCCGGAATTGCACCGGTAAAAAGAAGAATAAGCAAAAGACGGCCAAGAACAAAAGAAGCTCAATCACAGATCCACCCCAAGGTTTCCAGTCTGTGGCTATTTTTCCACTAAACTGTTGGCCCTATGCGTCTCCCAGTGAAAGAAGCTGAAATGTTTGGCGATGACCCCACGGAAACGGAAGATTAAATCCCCGGCCAGGGTGGATAAGAAGGTAAATGAGAGAACAAGTAGCCAGTCGGCCCAATTTAAACCGGTGGTATAGAAGATCTTTTGGAACCAGGAAACCGAGACCACCACCACTTGCATGATAGTTGAAATTGCTACCGCTCCAATCAGATAAAGATTGCGGAATGGGTTTAACTGCAGCAAAGTAAATTGTTCGGAACGGCATTGAAAAACGAAAAACAACTGGGCAAATACCAAGGCCGCAAAGGCGGCGGTCCTGGCCGCAATCAAACTGCCGCCAGTTTGGAGTTTTAACATATAAACGGCCAGAGTCACCGTACCGATTAAAAAGCCTTGAAAGATAATCTTCAACCCCAAAGCCCGGCCGAAAATTCCTTCCCGGGGCGGCCGGGGCCGCCGATTCATGATGTCGGCCTCCGCTCCTTCCATACTTAAGGCAATTGCGGGGAGGCCGTCAGTAACCAGGTTAACCCATAAAATCTGTATGGGCAGTAAAGGAAAAGGCAGTCCCATCATCATCCCCCAGAACATGGTGAGCACCTCTCCGATATTGCAGCTGAGCAGATAGCGGATGAATTTACGGATGTTTTCATAAATTGTCCGGCCTTCCTCCACCGCCGCCACGATTGTGGCGAAGTTGTCATCGGCGATAACCATGGCGGCCGCTTCTTTGGTGACATCGGTGCCGCTGATCCCCATCGCCACCCCGATATCGGCCTCCTTAATCGCCGGGGCATCGTTAACTCCATCGCCGGTCATAGCCACAATCTCTCCCTGGTGTTTTAGGGCTTTAACCACTCTCAGTTTGTGATGGGGGGAAACCCTGGCAAAGACGTCGATCTCGTGAATCAACCGGGCCAATTTTTCATCGGATAATTGATCAATTTCCGTTCCGACCATGATCTTGCCATGCGGGCGCAATAAGTTAATCTGTTTGGCGATGGCGGCGGCGGTCCGCGGGTAATCGCCGGTGATCATCTTGGTTTGGATGCCGGCCCGCCGGGATTTTTCAATAGCCGACCTCGACTCCGGACGTGGCGGATCGGTCATACCCATCAAGCCTGCAAAGATCAAGCCTTGCTCCTGATTGGCATTTGGATTGGCCGCCTCCTGCAAACTGCCGGGGCGATAGGCGAAGGCCAAGACCCGTAAAGCCTCGGAACCCCATTTCTCCACCAGGGATTTTATTTCCGCCTTTGCTTTATAGGTTAGAGGAATAACTCCATCGCGGGTTAAAATATTGCTGGAAGACTCCAGGATAATATCGGCCGCTCCTTTTACCAGTAAACTGATATTCCCTTGGGCATTCACCCAGACACTCATTTTTTTTCGTTCGGAGGTAAAGGGGATCTCCCCGATCCTGGGTTTGTCATTATTTAGCTGCCTAATGTTAAGCCCATAATGGCAGGCAGCCAGCAGCAGCGCCCCTTCGGTTGGATCTCCGATAATAGCCCCGCTAAATCCCGGCTTTCCGGATTCCGATTCCAATTGGGCATTATTACAGAGAACCCCGATTTCGATGAGGTTTTTTATTTGGTTGCTAGGAAACGGGGGCGTTTTTTTCAGCCGGCCATTCTCTCCCTGGATGTCGTATTCCTGGTTGTAACTCCATATCTTTGTTACCGCCAACTTGTTCTGGGTCAAGGTCCCTGTTTTGTCGGTACAGATTACGGTAGCACAGCCTAGGGTTTCGACAGCCGGAAGCCTGCGAATAATGGCCTGGCGGCGAATCATCTTTTGGACCCCCATGGCCAGAGC
>JBLNCU010000181.1:0-5098 GCA_050260935.1 Bacillota bacterium | reverse complement strand
AATAATGGCATGACGGTTGGTATAACGGATATATTCGAGCACCTGGCGGCGGAGAGTCCTTTTACAGACCGGTTTTAACCGCTCCTTGAGATCATCAAAGCTACCATCCCCGTTGAGTCTGCCATATTGGGCCCGAAAGCTTTTTAAATCTCCAAAAGTATAATCATCAATAATACTAACCAAACCATACAATTCCAACAAGGAATTTTGCAGTGGAGTCGCGGTGAGCAGAAGTTTAGGGTAATTCGCCAAAGCTTTCTTAATGGCATTACCAATTTTATTAGTTGGTTTATAGACATTCCTTAAGCGATGTGCTTCATCAATAATAACTAGATCCCAATTTACCAAGCGGATATACGCTTCCTTAGCCCGGGCGAAATGATATGAACAAATAACAATCTCCTTTTGTTCAAAAGGGTTGGGCTTGCCTTTCTTTGCCTCCTGATTAAACGACGGTGTCTCCAATATAATCGACGGCAGGAAAAATTTCTCCAAAAGCTCTTGGTTCCATTGTTTACGAAGATTTGAAGGGACAATAATCAATATTTTACGCTTCCGCTCCGCCCATTTTTGGGATATGACAAGACCCGCTTCAATAGTCTTTCCTAATCCCACTTCATCGGCTAATATTGCTCCCTTGGATAAGGGTGATTTAAATGCAAACAAGGCAGCGTCAATTTGATGCGGATTGGGGTCAATCTGGGCATCCAGCAATGAAGCCGTCAGCTTCTCCAGGCTGTCGGAAGAACAACGCTTGGTAAGTTCGTAAGCGAAATACTTGGCGTGGTAATTAGTGATTTTCATTTTAATACCTTTAAATCCATTAAAATCCTAAGATGTAGGACTAAACTACTGTTTTATCCATTTCCTTATGTAATTTCCACCCAATCCCGTTTTTTCCTGCAAAATGGTTTAATAACCGGCTCTCCGTCGACTCCACCACTAGCCCCAAATTGCCGGAGAACCGACGCTTCAACTCACCTCCCGGACCCCCTCTCTTTCCAAAAACTATTCATTACCCATATCATGAGAAGGAGTCGATAAATTCGATCTAATCGATCAGATTGAGCAAATCGGAATAAAGAAAATCGAGTAATATCAAAGTTTTCCGTTATGGATATCGAATTAGTTTGAGCAGATAAAATAAAAAGGAAGATAGCCATGACGAAAACCAATCAAATCGAGAAAATTTCGCTTGCAGATGAATTTCAAAACGCGCCATTGAGTGACCAACGGTTGAATAATCGCCCGGTAAATATAGCAAATAAGTTTGAAAACCAATCAGAAAAATCAATTTCGGATGGTGCCAAAATTGGGCGGAAACTAAAGCAGTCTATAATTTTTTCGCTAACGAAAAAGTATCCTTACCAGCTATTTTGGCCAGTCACCGCTTCAATACGATTGAACGGATAAAAACACATCCGCTAGTCTTGCTGATTCAAGACACGAGCGCACTCGACTTTAGCACTCATCGAAGTGCCAAAGGTTAAGGTCGTCGGCCGAAAACTTGCTTCTTCGCCGAAGTGAAGAACGAAGCTCTTTCCTTCAATCCTTCATCAGTCAAAAAAGAAAAGCCCGTCGAGGGCTTTTCTTAGGTTTAGGTCGTTTCTATCCTCTAATTACTATCGTATTCATCGGGTTTATCTTCGTACACACACTCGGCTTGACTACTACGTCCAGTTGGACCCATTCGGATACCTTAACTAAAAATCTGGCTACGATTTTTTGGATTAACAACCCCGTCTCTTCGTGGCAGGAACTAGGAACCAAATTGAAATCGGTCTCAATATCGAGTAAATGGTTTTGGATCTCCAAGAACGGGTTATCCGGACAAACGCCGGGGATGTCTACTCCCACCATAAACGGGACATTTTCGTTCATTTCCCGAACAAAACCACCATGGTCGACAAAGAAAATTTGTTTGTGAATAGTCCCTTGTTTAACGATTTTATTTTTAAAGACATGATCGGTAACATCCTTAACAGAGGCGACGATCCGGTCGATTTTAACAGCATTTATCGGTGTGGAATTTTCCAGTTCCACTTGGGCCACGTTTTCACCAATGACCTTTAATACTTTTAACCGTTCCGTGGTTAGCCTGGTTAATTGATTCATAGCCCCTGATGATTGTACACAACAATTGCCCATTATGATCCCCCTTTTGATATTCAGCCAAATAATCAGCCTTTGGCGGCGAATCAACGAAGGAATCAATTGCCGGCCTTCCCTGGTTAGCGCTTGCTAAGGTTAAAAAGAAAATAGCTGGTGATAAATTAGCACCAAAATATGACATTTTACAGGCAATCGGCAGAAATAGTAATTCCTTCAACTTTAGATTATGATGCTAAAACTTTTTTGGCTTTAAGCAAAGTGAACTTTCCATTAAAAACATTATTTTTTCGTATGGATTTGATCTTATTTTTGCACCATAATCTGTTGTGTCGGGAACGGCATGGAGACATTCTCCTTTTTAAAGGCCTCTTGCAAGGCGATAATCAGTTTATCGGTAGCTCCACCGGTGGTCCGGCAGTCATCGACTGTGGCTACAACAAGAATTTCAATGAAGTATGGGCCAAAAGCGGTGCAGACAACCGAAGCCGGCTCTTTTTTGGAGAGTGTAGCCTCTTTAGCGCAGACATCGGCAATGATTTTCTTTACCCGTCCAAGATCTTCATCCATTCCGACCCCGATCTTCAGTTTAATCTTGGTGGCGGTATTCGGCTGGCTCCAATTGATCAATCGCGAGCCGGCGATCTCCTTGTTCGGAACAATGATTAACCTCTGATCCAGAGACATAATCCGGGTGCTGCGAAGGCCAATCTCCATCACGTCTCCGATTAAACCGTCCTTAAGCTCCACCCGCTCCCCGATGTGAAAGGAACGGTCCACTAAAATACTGATTCCAGCGATGATATTGGCCAAAGTCTCTTGAGCGCCGAAAGCGATGGCCAGGGAGGCCACTCCGGCGGTAGCCAGAAACCCGGTAAGGTTGACTTGGAACCGGCCGAGGATGACAGTGGCGGCGATAAAATAGATAATTACGGCTCCAGCCTTCCGTAAGATGGGGAAAAGAGTATCGTCCAAGGCCGATTCGGTCTTGGACCCGATATCCTCCAAATACCAGTCGATGAAGCTTTTTAGAACCGCATCAGCCAGCATTGCCAATAAAAAAACCAAAACGAGATATAAGAAATTTTCCACCGGATCTACGTATGCGGAAACCTCTTTGGCCGAGGCGATGGTAAGTTTCGCCGCCAGATAGATCGAACCGAGAATTAACAACCGGGACACCGGTTTGTGCAGATTCTTGGCCAGATGATCATCCAGAGAACTCTCCGTTTTCATGGCGAACGGCATAATCAGCTTCACCCAGACAAACAACAGAACTTTGGTTAATATCCAGCCAGCGGCGGAAAGCCCGATAAACCACAGTAATTTCTCAGAAAAGCTTTGATCTTGAAAGAGCGCGAGTAACATGGTAGACCTCCTTGAATTTTTCGCTGAAAAGTAATTGATTAATTCAAGGGGTTTTTTAAAAATCCTGCTTTTAGTGGGGGTTTTAATTATGGGGCAAACGTTTTATTTGATTATCCGACCCCGGAATCAGTTGGCCAAAATTAACCGTAATTTGGTGGATTGTTTATTTCAACAATGACCGGTCGATCAAAAAATCAATGATTTCTTTTGCCTTTGGGGGACAACCGTCGATATGATGTTCGAACCCCATGGCACACCTTCCGACGCCTATTCCCTGTCCTTGCTTGCCTCTATACCCTTGTCCGATATATATTTTCCGATCGAGTTGTCCCAATAACCCTTGTTCCTTTAACCTAGCCAGCGCGTGAATTAAACTTCCGTAACAAGCGGAACAGGCATTTTGCTCCGCGACGTATTCCGCTAGTTCTTCCGCCTTTCTACTCCGGGGTCTGATAACGGTATTTAACCCCTGATTCAATTCCCGAATTGAAGCGTTCGCCAAGTCGGCGCAACCGGCTCCAATTTCCGCGGCCATGGTTATATACGGTATCTCCTTTAGATCATACCCCAGCAATTCCGCGGCATAGGCATCGATCAAAACCGGGTCCTTCCCGACAATAATCCGGTTCATCGGCACCGGATTGCCCCCTTCTTCAAAATCCAGATCGCCCATCATCCCATCGACGATAATCAGGTTCTGTTTGAGCAATTTATTCAAGTAAGCTATGGGTTTCTGTAAACCCAGGGTATGAAATCTTCTTTTTTCGGAATCCGGAATACAACCCTTCATATTTTTTAAAGCGCAGGTAAGCTTGGTCTGGCAGTGTCCTTTTAGAACCGGGATATTTATTAAATAATCAACTTCCAACGCTTTATTACATACTTTAATCTTAGTGCCCTTGACCTCGTATTCCTTATATTGATCTTCTTTAAGATCAACAAGCGGTACTCCATATCTCTCGGCCAACTCCTGATAACCGCATGTTCTAAAAGCGTTGGAGGTCCGTTCCCCGATCCAGGAGCTTTCAAAAATAATAATTCTTTGGAAACCATGTTCCTGTAAATATTCAATAACTCCGGCCACCAACTCCGGCGAGGTTGTCGCCCCGGAACTTGAAGGTTTGGCCACCACCAAATTGGGTTTAATTCCAATTAAAGCGTTTGGATTGATCTCTCCGGCCCCGAGATTGACTTGATTTAAAATCTCTTTAACCATAGTTTTCGGTTTATTGCCGTATACCACTAAAATTTCATTGCTCCGCATCGAATTCCTCCAACGAAGTCTAAAAACCAAAAAAGGGGAAATATTCTGTCTTGGATAATGGTTGATCCAATGTATCCATTTTTATTCCCCCGCAGAGGCGCAGAGAAAAACATTAAAATAAACATATATTATTAGATTTTGTCTTTATCTCTGAGCCCTAGCGCCTCTGGGGAGATATTGTTTAGGTATTTAAATTTTATCAAAGAATTTCCCATTCGACTATTCTTAAGAACATGGCGAAAAGAAAAACCGTCCTCTTTCAAGAACGGTTGAACAGTTTTGAAACTACCGCAATATCTCCTCGATTTTGGCCAGTTCTTCCTTGGTAAACTCCAGATTGTCGACGGTCCGGGCGCA
>JBLNCU010000180.1:0-65939 GCA_050260935.1 Bacillota bacterium | reverse complement strand
CCCCCTCGACCACGATCATGGTTCCATCCTCTAAATAGCCTATTCCCTGCCCATATTCTTTGCCGTCACGCAGTATCCGGACGATCATCTCTTCGCCAGGCAGCACTACCGGTTTTATAGCGTTTGACAGCTCGTTTATATTTAGCACCTGCACGCCGTAAAGCTCGGCCACTTTATTGAGGTTAAAATCGTTAGTAATGACTTTGGCTTCAAGTTCCCTGGCCAGCCTTAAAAGTTTGGTGTCGACATCAGTCAACTCCTCATAGTCCCGATCGAAGATCCTGATGGTAACCTGGTTTTCCTTTTGGATCTTATTTAGCAAGTCCAGCCCCCGCCGGCCTCTGTTGCGGCGGAGAGGGTCGGCGGAATCAGCGATTTTTTGCAGCTCCGTTAAGACAAAATTGGGAATAATCAAAACGCCCTCTAAAAAACCGGTTTTGCATAGATCGGCTATCCTGCCGTCAATTATGGCGCTGGTGTCTAAAATTTTAAATTGATTCTTCCCCGAGGTTATCTTGGGGCTGGAAAGTCCGGGAACGTCGAAAAATATCAGACACAGTTCTTTAAATTTAAGAGAAGATATATAAGTAATGATTCCCATAAATAATATAGCGAGCGCCAAAACAACTTTAAATCCGGTTTGCGCAGATAATTGTTCTAAAAAAGGCTTTGCCGCGATTGCTGTTAAAGAAAGCATAGTC
The DNA here is from genome assembly GCA_050260935.1 of Bacillota bacterium. Taxonomy (GTDB): domain Bacteria; phylum Bacillota; class UBA4882; order UBA8346; family UBA8346; genus UBA8346. Next base: position 65,238 of record JBLNCU010000180.1, on the reverse strand, counting down.
AGACCCAGGCAAAAACTGAACCCATAAATTAATATTCTCGGGGTCGATATCTTTTTTAAACATTCATTCAATGGAATAAACACAAATCTATAAAAAAAATACCCCAACCAACCGCCAATAATACCAATAAATAAAGCCCATTGCCACTCAAGGCCTTTAAAAAAAACTTTTAAAAACAGGTTGCTGGTATAAGCTCCTAAAATCACCCAAAAAATAGTCCCCCATCGTTTTAGCAAACAACCTTTCACCTCCTTTTCATATTATTGACTTCTGATGGGAGGATTATCCTTAATTAAACGGAAAGAGGCTTCAATCAAATCATTAACCGTTTACGGGTTAAAAAACGCCGGGTTTGTCCTTTCAAAAAGAAAATGCCCCCAAAAAGGAGGCCGCATAATTAGCTATCTAAAGCAGAAGATGCAGTCTTATCGGAAGTTATAGTCTTCGATCGATCTAATATAAATAATTTCGGTAATAATCCGCTATTCCTTCTTCGATGGCTGTAAATTGTTCCTGAACACCAGCTTCCCGAAGTTTTGTCAAATCGGCACATGTAAAGCTCTGGTACTTACCTTTAAGGACTTCGGGAAACGGTATATACTCGATCTCCCCGAAACCCATCACTTTAATTAACTCCTGAGCCACCTCATTAAAAGTCCTGTTTCTACCGGTTCCTAAATTATAAATACCTTTTCTTTTGGGTCCTGTCAACAAAGCTAGATTAACCCTGACTATATCTTTGACATAAATAAAGTCGCGAGTTTGTTCCCCGGCTTTGTAGCCGTCATATTCCCCGAAAAGTTTTACCTTTCCATTGCTTCGCAACTGGTTATAAAATTGATAAATTACCGAGGCCATTTTGCCTTTATGCTTTTCATTTGGTCCATAAACATTGAAATACCTTAACCCAACAACTGTATTTTCAGCTTCTTTAATAAAATGGCCAATATATTGGTCGACCATTAATTTAGAATAGCCGTAGATGTTGGCCGGTTTTTCATTTTTAGGCTCTTCGGTAAAATGTTCGCTCATGCCGTAGACAGCGGCACTGGAAGCATAAACAAAAGGCGTCCGCTTTTTAATGGCAAAATGAAATAATTGCTTGGAGAAGGTAAAATTATTTTCCACCATATAGCGGCCGTCATACTCCATAGTATTGGAACAGGCCCCTTGATGCGATATTCCTTCTATTTTAACACCATCAAATTTACCGTTCTCAATATACTGATAAAACTTATTTTTATCCTCGTAATCTACAAACCGGCAGTCAGTTAGATTAAGAAATTTCTCCGAATTTGAGAGATTGTCCACCACTAAGATATCATTAATACCCTTTTCGTTCAGCCCCTTGACGATATTACTACCAATAAATCCAGCTCCTCCAGTAACGATATACATAGACATCACCTCAATAATATTACTTTCCTAAGCTTAATTTTTCCCGTTCCCACAAAAATTCAGATCTAGTTGGGTAAAACTTATACCTATTTATTTTAACTCTTATAATCAATACTAGCAATCATTAAGTAGAATCTCCCGCAACGATCTGTTCTTAAAAAAAAAGATGGCTAGAATCACTTCTTAACCATCCCTTTTAATATTCATTGGCCTTTTGCATTTTAACTCAAATACCCTTCCAAAATCTCAGCCATACTGTTTTCCGCGGTGTCCTTGGCTAAAACCAACTCGCTTAGCAGGATCCGCCGGGCATTTTCCAACATCTTCTTTTCCCCGGTGGAAAGACCCTTCTGTCGATCCCTAGAGGATAAGTTTCTAACTACTTCCGCGACCTCATAGATACTGCCGCTCTTAATCTTTTCAAGATTGGCGCGGTAACGGTGATTCCAATTCATAGGCATAGTTGAAGATTCAGCCTTCAAAACCTCTAAAACTTTTAAAACCTCTTCCTCCTCAATTACTTGCCTTAAACCCACTTCTTTAACTTTATTCAAAGGCACCATCGCCTTCATTTCGCCCATCGGCAATTTGATTATATAATACCGTAGTTTTTCGCCGGATATCTCTTTCTCTTCAATATCTTCAATGACTCCAGCCCCATGCATTGGGTAAACCACTTTATCACCAATGTTGAACATCTTTTTCCTCCACAAAAAAATTTACATCTTTATTGTACCCCTTGAGTTCCCCAATGTCAAGGCATACTATTTTAACAGGTTTTAAAATCTCTGTCAATAATATTTCTTGAAACACTTTAAAAATATGGCTAAAGTCCCGTAAAATAAAAAAAGAAAATTGTAACTATTTTCCTTTTATACCTTTAATTTAATATAATGTAAACAAAAATTTAACCTTTAGATGGCCCCATAACCTGAAACAACTATAATAGGTTTGACACTTTCAAAACCTTGCAATTGAACACTTTACCCTAATTAAAAACGGCGATCCAGTAAAATTTGTTCCCTCAGCCTTCTTAAACCGTCCTTGATGGTTCTGGCTCTAACTTCCCCAATACCGTCCACGTCATCCAGTTCCTCAGCCGAGGCGTTTAGGATCCTTTGCAAATTGCCGAATACTTTAACCAAATTTTCAATCACCGGAAAAGGCAACCGCGGTATCTTTCTTAGGATCCGGAATCCCTTGGAGGTTACCGAGAGATCCAAACTGACTCCTCCGGTGTACCCAAATACCCGGACCAGGCTTGAGGAGTCCAGCACTTCATCATCTTCCCAGGTGGCTATCTCCTGTTTAACTAATTCGGCCGAACCGTCATCTTCCTTCAAATAATCCCTGATTATCAAATATCCTTCATCTTCCACATCCACCATCAACTCTTCCAGTTGCATGCTGACCAAACGGCCTTCGGTGCCGAGTTCATTGATATACTGCCGGATTTCGGCGGCGATCCTTTCCACCATTTCCGCCCTTTGCGTAACTGAACAAACGTCCGACAAAGTAACTAAATTTTCAAACTCCAAAGCGGATAAGTTTAAAAGGACCTGTTCTAAAACACTTTTGTATTTTTGAAGGGTTTGCAATGCTTGGTTCGCTTTCGCCAGTATCGTGCCGATATCCCGGATCACATAACGTTGATTCCCTTTGTAAAGGGTAATTACATTCCGCCGTTGCGAAATGGCTATCACTAATTCACCAGTTTGAATAGCCATTCTTTCAGCTGTCCTGTGCCTGGTCCCGGTCTCGGAGGTTGGAATCAAGTGATCGGGAGTTAAATGGGCATTGGCCACCAAAATTCTTTTGGCATCGGAGGAGAGAACTATCGCCCCATCCATCTTAGCCAGTTCGTAAAGGTTTGATGGCTCCAAATCGGCATTGATCCGAAAACCCCCGTCAACTAATTTCATCACGGCCTCAGAGTCGGAGACTACAATCAAGGCTCCGGTTTTGGCCCGTAAGATATTCTCCAGCCCTTCATAGATGGTGGTGCCGGGAGCCACCATCTTTAAAACCTTAAAAAATTCCTGTTGCTCTTCTTCCCGTGTCATTTGAACCTCGAAACCTGCTCTTCCCTGCTTATTTCCGGAAGCATTTTTATCAAACCGCGTAAATGTTCGATTCCACGAAGCTTTAAATCCGGCAGCATCTTATTCTTTATTATTGATCGCTGTGAAAGGATACAGTCCTCAAACCCCAATCTTTTCCCCTCTATCAGCAGCTTGGGAACCTCCGGGGTCGGCCGGACCTCTCCTGATAATGCCAGTTCACCAAGGAAAAAAATTTTTTGGTTAAAGGTTACTCCCCGTTCCGAAGAGATTAGTGAAGCGGCAATTCCCAGATCTAAAGCCGGATCATCGGATTCGATCCCACCGGCGATTGAAACAAAGATGTTCTTATTGCTTAAGCGTTCGCCAATCCATCTTTGTAAAACGGCGGTTACTAAAAGAAGACGATTGCGATCAACTCCAACAGCGATTTGCCGCGGCGGGATTCCTTCCGCCGTCTCGGTAACCAGCGCTTGAATCTCGGTGAAAATCGGGCGGGTTCCCCTGGCGGTGGCCACTATTACCGAACCCGGCTCCGAAAGGCTGCGGTTTTCCAGTAAATACTCCGAGGGATTGCTGACCTCTTCCAGCCCGCGACCGGTCATTTCAAACAAAGCCACTTCTTCAGTGGACCCATATCTATTCTTGACTACTCTGGCCACTCTTAAACTGTTATTACGATCCCCCTCCAAATATATTACCGTATCAACCAAGTGTTCCAAAATCCTTGGCCCGGCCAACAAAGATTCCTTCGTAACCTGGCCGATCAAGATCACCGGAATGCCGGATTGTTTAGCTATTTTTGTGAGAAAGAAAGTGCTTTCCTTTACTTGGGATGGGGACCCCGGTGTAGAACGAAGGCTGCTTACAAAGACCGATTGAATGGAATCTACAATTACCAGTTGGGGTTGGAGACTTTCAATGTGTTTTTGAATTAATTCCAAATTAGTTTCGGATACTACATAAAGGCTATCGGGGAAACTGCCCAGCCGATCGGCTCTGATCTTGGTCTGCTCGGCCGATTCCTCGCCGCTTACATATAAAACCGTCCCGTCCCGGGCAATATTACCGGCTATAATTAAGCTTAAAGTGCTTTTACCGATACCGGGATCGCCAACCAATAATAAAACCGAGCCGGAGACAATCCCGCCTCCCAGCAAGCGGTCGAATTCGTTCAACCCGGTGCCAATCCGGATCGAGTTATCCGTCTTTACCCGGTTTAAAATTTGCGGCTGCTGAAAACTGCTAAGACTGGCCAGTTCCTCGCCGTTTTCCCCTTCGACTTCTTCATGAAGGGTGCCCCATTCCTGGCAGGCTGGGCATTTTCCTACCCATTTATACTCAAGATGGCCGCAGTTTTCGCAGGAATAGATTATTTTAGGTTTTTTGCCCATAGATTCCTCTGCTTAACGTTTTTTCCAAATTTTTTTCACTCCCGCAAATAGAATATACGCTATTAATATACTGACCAGCAAAATAATAATGACCCTCATGTGGGAGTTCCATAATTCAACCAATTGATACCAACGCTTTCCCGCCAAGCGACCGCCTAAAACAAAAAAGGTGGTGGATATGATCGTGCTAAAACCTACCGCAATCAAAGCCTGGCCTTGGCGCATCTTGACAATTCCGGCCGCCAGAATAATGCCTGAACGGCATACCGGCAGCAATCTGCTTACAAAAACGGTTAAAAATCCGTAGCGGTTAAACCAAGCCTCGATTTTTAAAAAAGTCCGCGAATCTAAAAACCAATTCAGCTTGGTTGAGTCGAGCAATCTCCTTCCCAGCTTTAAACCTAAAAAATATAACAAAACCGAAGCGGTAAAACTTCCCAAAAAAGCCGCGCCAATGACTAAAATTGGATTATAGCCCGCAACTCCCGCTAAAGAACCGCAAATTATCAAGGCTGTATCTCCCGGAATCACCGGGAAAACGACCTCCAGAAAACTGACTGTCATGGTTATCAAGATTAAGAATTGGATATGCCCCTCGATAAATTCCGGGTTGTAAAAATAATGCATGGTTTGGAGTATTTTATCCATTAGGCCTCTGCTGCAAAATATTTAGTTTAATTTTTGCCGTTTTCGAATTGCCGGATTTACTTCTAACCCATTCGCTGCTTTCAGGTTATTTCCTACTAAGATTTAGCAACTAAAAAGAATTTTTACCAAAAAGTCGGCTCCAAAGCCGACTTAAAGTCAAGACATAATGTTTGGTTGTTCAACATCCCGGCACGGACATTCCGGGCTGGCCGGGAGTTCTTCAATCATGGCCAACAATAAATTTCGCAATTTCTCCAGGTTGTGGTTGAAAACTTTTAGCACTTCCTCGTGGGTGACAGGCTTAATCTCCGGGCTTCCTTCAAGGCCAACGTCATAGTCGGTGATCAAGGCAACGTTAACATAGCAGATCCCCAACTCGCGGGCCAGCCAACCTTCGGGATATTGAGTCATATTAATTACTTCCCAACCGTTTTTACTAAACTCCTTGCTCTCGGCCCGGGTAGAAAAACGCGGCCCCTGTATAACCACTACCGTTCCCCGTTCATGGGTAGTGATCCCCAATTTCTTGGCATTACCGATGGCGCATTTCCTGAGCCTCTCACAATAGGGATCGGCCGCTGAAGGGTGCACCGTGATCGGCCCATCGAAAAAAGTATCCTTCCGGCCCCAGGTTCTATGAACGAACTGGTCGACCACCACAAAATCCCCGGGTTTGATATGAGGTTGAAGGCTTCCGGCAGCGCAAGGCCCGATAATCTGTTTTACTCCCAAGGCTTTCATGGCCCATAAATTGGCCCGGTAATTGAGCATGTGAGGGGGCAGTTGATGGTGCTTGCCGTGGCGCGGCAAAAAAGCCACTTTTTTCCCGGAAATTTCAGCGATGGCAATTCGGTCGCTGGGCGCTCCATAAGGGGTTTCCACCATCACTTCCTGGACATTATCGAGAAAAGAATAAAACCCGGAACCTCCGAATATTCCAATATCGGCTTCTTTCATAACCATACCTCCAATTTTTTCCCCATAGTTTTCGCTTTTTGTTTTCCGAATTCCTGCAAATCAGAGGTATTTTCCAATAAAACTGAAAAAGGGCGGGAAACCCCGCCCCTTAAGTATTAGTATTTCTGATTTAAGCTGTTGAGATTGAAATTGGAGATACTCTGAACGGTATCGTTTTTTGAGCTGAGACCGGCTTGAAAACCGGTTTGGACATTGGCCAAAGCCTGTTCCGCCAGGGAACGCTCGGCAGCATCAATCATATTCTTAACCATTTGGCCTCCTACATGGCCGCAATCTCTTGCCGTCATGTAACCCCAATAATCGCCTTGAATAGGCGATGTATCGATAATGTTGGCTGCTGCCAAGTCTTTAGCCATCTCATACTTCATGTTGTGAAGCGCTTTAGAGGCTTCTTTGACAACGTAATTATTACTTCTTTGTCCAGTACCCATTAATTTTCCCCCCCTTCATAGAGTGCTGGTTTTAATTTACCCAGCTACATGCGGATAAAACCTCAAAATGTCTGGGAATATTTCAAGTTTCATACCAACTGTGCCAAATCGGGCAAATGGGTTCCGGAAGCAAATCGAACTGAATCTTCCTTTTTTAGCTTTGATTCAAAGACTCTTTAGGCTAAACCTGCGGCAAACTATAAAAAGTAGCCAATAGTCCCGGCTTCTCATAGAATGGAGAGAGGTGACGGGATGGATGGATTTCGCTGATCTTATTTATGGTTGTGAAAAGGAAGCGCCCACCTCCAACGGTTTAAAACCATATATCAATCTGGACAACGCGGCCAGCACTCCGCCGTTTAAGGGGGTTATGGAGCAAATTTTAGAGCTGGCCGGATGGTATTCCAGCGTTCACCGTGGCGCCGGCTACAAGTCGCGCTACTGTACGGATAAATACGAGGAAGCCCGGTGGATAACCGCTGATTTCGTCAAAGCCGATCTCGAACATGACGCCGTTATTTTCACCAAAAACACCACAGATTCCATTAATAAAGTAAGCCACTATTTAGATATTCTCCCCGGCGAAATCGTGGTTTTCAGTAAAATCGAACACCATTCCAACGAGCTTCCCTGGTTGAAAGGGCGAACCTTTTGTGTGGGGTTGGAAAACGATGGCTTGGACCTGGAACAACTGGAAAAATTCCTCCGGTTGAACCGAGGGAAGATCAAACTGCTGGCTATAAGCGGCGCCTCCAATGTTACCGGTTATACCCCGCCCATATATACCTTGGCGGAAATGGCCCATCAAGCCGGAGCCAAAATCTTGGTTGATGGAGCGCAGTTGATTCCTCATCGCCCGGTCATGCTTTATCCGGCTTCGGACCCCCGCCACCTCGATTTTCTGGCCTTTTCCGGCCATAAAATGTATGCTCCTTTCGGAACGGGGGTTTTAATCGGGCCCCGGGAAATATTCAGTAAAAAACCCCCCAGCCAAGCGGGTGGGGGAACGATACGGGGGATAGGACCGGCCGGAATAATCTGGGCGGAGCCGCCTGAGGCGGAAGAAGCCGGTTCTCCGAACATTATCGGGGCTTCGGCAATAGCCGAAGCGGTTAAGATTATAACCGGTCTCGGCTGGGAAGGGATTATCGAACATGAAAACAGTCTTTTACAATATACTCTGGATAAACTGGAAGCGATTCCAGAGGTAACAATTTATAACAGAAACAGACTAGGGAGGGTGGGCGTGGTTAGCTTCAACGTCAAAGGAGTGGGCCATGATGAGGTGGCTCAATATTTGGCGGATGCCAAAGGAATCGGGGTACGGAACGGTTGCTTCTGCGCCCGCGGGTACGTTCAAAGCTTGCTGGAGTTACGCCCATCGGAAATGAGAGTTTATCAAAAAAGCATCCTTGAAAACCCCCGGTCCATATCCCCAGGTATGGTCCGGATCAGCTTTGGATGCTATAATAAACATTCCGAGATTGATCTATTAGTCGAATCATTACAGGAACTGGCTTTAGAGCGAAAAAAATCAATAACTAATAACCTGCTTTAGATTTATGACTTTATCATCAGGTCTTTTGATTTTGAACTCCAGAAAACAGTGCGCCAACGCCAGAAATAGTCAATTCCCGACCAGATTGTCAGCAATACCGCCAGCCATAAAATCTGAACGCTGAAGGTAATCTGCCAGATCTTATCAACCATAATGATGGCGATGGCTACAATCTGGGAGACGGTTTTTAACTTGCCCCAAGGACTGGCGGCCACTTCCAAACCCTTTTTCCCGGCGAAATACCGTAATACCGTGATTAAAATCTCACGGGAAATTATAATCCAAACCGCCAGCCAGGGAACACGCTGCATATTGGCCAGAACCAACAAGGTTATTATGATCAATACCTTGTCCGCTAAAGGGTCAAACGATTTTCCAAACGGAGTTACCTCTTTTCGCACCCTGGCGGCATAGCCATCCAGTCCGTCGGTTAGACCGGCTACGATAAATATAAGGGCAGCCAATAAATCCCGGCCGGGGATGTCCCAAAAAAGGATCCCCACACAAACAAGGGCCAGGATAATTCTTAAGGCGGTGATCCAATTAGCGAGGTTCATAACAATCTTCCTCCAGATATTCCAACGATTCGGCACTTTTTCCGAAATTCCTGTCGCTAATAGAAGAATATTAGAAGATTTCTTCCGCGAATAAATTATATTCGTCACTACCGTTGATTAACCCTTTAGTAAATCTACCCGACGGCCCCTGGTAATTCCGGAGGTAGACAACTCCGTCCACTTCCGGGGCTAACCCCTGGGTCCGGCCAACGCCGGTTCGGTCCGGTAAAATGCTGTCAACCAAGATCAATTGCTCCTGATGGATTTGTCCGGCAAGATACCGCGCGGAAACTTTTTTCTGCGCGGCCAGTAGTTTATGACGGCGTTCTTCTTTTACCGCCTCTTCAATCTGCGGTTCAATACCGTAGGCCCTGGTCCCCTCCTCCCGGCTATAGGCGAAGACTCCGGCATGATCAAAGTGCCCCGCTTCTACAAAACCCAGCAATTCTTCGAACTCCGCTTCGGTTTCCGAAGGAAAGCCTACTAGAAAGGTAGTCCGGAGCGCTATCCCGGGAACGGTCTCCCTGATCATTCTTATTTTTTCCTCAATATCGGCTGAGGATTCCGGACGGTTCATTAATTTTAAGATTCTGGAGTTAATATGCTGCAATGGCAGATCTAAATATTTACAGATACTTGAATTGTCGGCCATCAACTGGAGCAAATCATGATCAATTCCGCTGGGATAAGCATATAAAAGCCTAATCCAGGGGGGGTTGGCCTTGTCCATAATTTCTTCGAGCAAAATCCGTAAATTAATCCGGGGGTTTAAATCAGAACCATATTTGGTAATGTCTTGCGCTATTAAATTAATCTCGGCCACCCCCCTTTCCACAAGGCTTTTAATCTCCGCCAGAAGCGATTCCAAACTACGGCTACGAAATTTCCCTTTAATAATAGGGATCGCACAGTACGAGCAACAGTGGTTGCACCCTTCGGCGATTTTTACATAAGCAGTATGTTTCAAGGTGACTTGATAACGGGGGAGGTTTTCGTTGTTCAGAAAGGGTTCTTCCCGGGGTTTCCCCTGGAAAGCACCGGATTGCTCCTGATTAATCAATTGGGAGATTCGGCCGATCTCCCCTAAGCCAATCCAGTTATCGACCTCGGGGATTTCCGGGACCAGTTCCGAAAGGTGCCTTTGAACCAGACAACCGGCGACAACCAACTTTCGGCATCTGCCGACGCCGGGTTTTTTATATTCGGCCATTGCTAGAATATGATTGATCGATTCCTCTTTGGCGGTTTGGATAAACCCGCAAGTATTGACCAAAATCATCTCAGCTTTGGAAAAATCCTCAGTCAACTCCCAACCTGACTGATGGAGCTGCCCCAGCATGATCTCCGTGTCCACCAGGTTTTTAGCGCAACCCAAAGAAACAACCGCCAATGTACTCATCGAAGCCTCCGAAAAACAACATATTACGCGCCAAATCTATTATACCAAGCAGTGTAAAAACATATAGTAACCCTTATTTGGTAAACCGGCCGGCTTTAAATATCCCCGGATGCCCAATGGTATTATAACATTCAGCCAAAACGCTGCAAATAAAAAATTCCGGCCGGTGAGGGAGTCCCGGCCGGAGTTTTTCGGGTCTTTTTTATGATGGCTTATATTTTTCTTTTAAAAGCCTAATGACGGGATAATGAGAATTGTTGGCTTCAGCTTGAGCAACAGCCTCCAACCCGGCTTTCAAATCCAACTTGCTTTGAAGGCGTTCAAACCGGTTCAAGAGTAATTTGGCCAGAAATAACCAGGTCATGCTGCGCTGTTTATTAAGGGTAACCGCCTTTTGGTAGTAGTCGATAGCCAGATCGAAATTTAACCTTTCCTCGGCGATCATCCCCAAGTTGTGAAGAACATCGGCCTCGGTTTCGGGGTCGATGGCCGCTCCGGTCTCCCCCAAACTAAGAATTTTATTATATAAGTTTTCAGCCATTCCCGGGGAGCCATTGGCTAAATAACCATTAGCCCGCGCGTAAAGCAACTCCAAATCTTCCTTCATCATTGACGCCAATTTCAACATCAACATTCCCCCATTCAGTTCCAGTAAAAATTAAGAGTCTTTTTAATGGGTTTATTTTTGTTAAAATCCGGCATTCTTTTTGGCCAATAATTATCCTGATCTAGTTATCGGAATATTTTCAAAAAGGTTTAGTCTTATTATAAAAAATAAAACATCAAGTTAACAAATCCGGGTAAAGGTACCGGTAAATCTTTCGTAAAACTAAAATCCGGATAACATATTTTTTCGTCTCCGGAAAAGGTATCTGTTCAACCTTAACCTTATCGCCGTCCCAAGTCCCTTCATCAAGCCACTGCAAAACATATTTGAGGCCGGCGTTGTAAGAAGCCAACGCCAGATACTCATTTTGGTTAAAGCTCCGTTTCAAGTAGGCCAGGTACCAAATACCGACCGTTAAATTTTTATCGGGATCAAGCAAATCTTCGACCGTAAATTTCGGCCAAGCCAGTTTATCGGCGACCCACTCCCCGGTGCTGGGCATAATCTGCATTAAACCCAAAGCCCCTTTTCTGGACTTGGCGGCGGCGTTAAAACGGCTTTCGGTGAAGACGATGGCGCTGACAGTAGCTGAGCTCACCCCGTTTGCCCTGCTGAAAGCGGTGATTTTATCCGCATAATCCATTACAAAATATATTCTCAAGATAGGCTTGTGCCAGATAATGATTGAAAATATTAATAGAATAATCAAGCCCCGGTATTTCACAGGTCGTCATCCACTCCACTTTTTCGGCTATAGTCTTTTATGAAAAGAGAATCTTAATTAGACCAGAGTTTAACATTACCGGATGGAATCGAGCATTCCGGCCAACAACCGCTCGACTTGTTTTTTTAGATCGGTTAGTCCTTGGCAATTATTAATTACCACATCCGCCTTTTTTTCTTTATAATTTAAAGGCAATTGAGCTTTGATACGGGAAACGGCGTTTTCTTCCGAAAGTTGATCCCTGCTTTTTAACCTTTGCAATTGTTCGGCTTCGGGGGCGGTGACCACCCAGATTTGATCAAATAAAGACTCCCAACCGACTTCATAGAGGAGCTGTATTTCCACGACAACCAGCTTTTCGCCCCGCCCGGCCCAATATTTCAACCGGTCTTTCAAGGCGTCCAAGACTACCGGATGAACTATTCGCTCCAACCGGGCCCGGGCCTTATCATCGGTAAACACTAGCCGGGCTAACTTTTTACGGTCGATTTGGCCGTTCTCCCCCAAAAAATCCCGGCCAAATTCCGCCAGGATCTTATTGAAAGCCGGATTGCCCGGTTCATAGGCTTGGTGCGCCAAATCATCCGCGTTGATGACTTTGATTCCTTTGTTTTTTAAAATCTCGATCACGCTTGACTTCCCACAGGCAATCCCGCCCGTTAAGCCTATTTTTAGGATAGTCGGTCACTCCTCAAAATCTTTATTTCTGGCACAACGGGCAAAAATGAGTGCCCCGGCCGGCAAAATTCATTTTTACAATCGTACTATGGCATCTCTCGCAAGTCAAACCTTTCCGGCCATATACCCTCAGATGATCCTGGTAAGAGCCGGGGTTCCCCTCGCCGTCTCTGTAGTCGCGCTTGGTGGTGCCCCGGTAGGCGATTCCCTCCGTTAGCACCTGGCGGATCGCCTGGTATAATTGTTGGTATTCATCATCCGTTAACGAAGGAACCGGGCGGGCCGGATGAATTCCGGCTAAAAACAAGGCCTCATCGGCATAGATATTGCCGATTCCGGCAATAATCTCCTGATCGAGCAGGGCTTTTTTGACAGCCATTTTACAACCGGAAAATCGCTGCTTTAAAACCGCCGCGTTAAATTCAGTTCCCAATGGCTCCGGGCCTAGTTTTCTTAAGCTAAGCGGCGCATTTCCGGCTGCAAATAAGAATACCCGGCCAAATTTACGCTGGTCCCGGTAGCGAAGTTCCTTCCCGTCGTCCAATAAAAACCGTAAATAAGTTGCCTTGGCCGAAGTAGCTTCTGCCGGTTCGACAATCAGTTGACCGGTCATCCGGAGATGAAACGCTAGTACCAGATCGGCGGAGAGTTTAATCAGCAAGTATTTGCCGCGCCGTTCGATCCCAACTATCTTTTTTTGGCGGATTTGAGCTCTAAATTCTTCAACCGTCATATCTTGAATCAATTTGGGGAGGATTATTTCAGCTGCGACAATTGTTCGATCCTGTATTTTCGGCTTGAGGGTCAAACGTATCGTTTCCACCTCGGGTAACTCAGGCAATTTTCAGTCCTCCAATTTTACCGGGGACATTTCACCCCAGTTTAATCCCAATTTCAAATCGACCACCAAGGGAACGGTCAGGGTTACCGCTCCCTCCATTTCGGTTTTAACCATAGCCGCCAACTCCCGCCAGCCGGACTCCGGGACTTCAAAAACAAGTTCATCATGGACTTGCAGTAACATTTTACCCATTTCCGGCTTGGCGGTCAAATGTTTCATGATATTGACCATGGCCTTTTTAATGATATCAGCCGCCGTGCCTTGAATCGGAGTGTTGCGGGCCATCCGTTCTGCGAAAGAACGCAGGGTAAAGTTGCGGGAATTTAAATCGGGAAGCTTGCGAATCCTTCCTAACAATGTTTTGGCCTCTCCACTCTTTTTGGCTTCAGCTATCAATTGTTCGACATAAGCTTGAACCCCGGGGTATTTGGCAAAATAAGCCTCGATGAAGGCCTCGGCTTCCTTCCGGGAAACCCCCATATTCTTGGCCAATCCAAAACCACTGATGCCGTAGATTATACCGAAATTCACCGCCTTGGCCGAATTGCGCATCTCCTTAGTGACCATCTCCACCGGTACTCCATAAACTGTGGCCGCGGTAAACTTGTGAATGTCCTCTCCTTTAAGGAAGGCTTCTTTAAAGGCCGGGTCCTGGGAAAAGTGGGCCATAACCCGCAACTCAATTTGGGAATAATCGGCTGCCAGCAAGCGCTGACTTTTATCCCCCGGTAAAAAAGCCCGCCTGATGTAACGGCCTTCTTCGGAGCGAATGGGGATATTTTGCAGGTTCGGCTCAGTGCTGCTTAAACGGCCGGTTGTAGTGATCGCCTGATTGAAGGTTGTATGGACCCTGCCGCTTTGGACATTGATCAGGGCAATCAGAGAATCAATATAGGTTGTCTGCAATTTGGTGTTCTGCCGGTATTCCAATATCTTCAGAATAACCGGATGCTGATCGCTTAATGTCTCCAGCACCTCGGCATCGGTGGAATAACCGGTTTTGGTTTTTTTAGGCGCTTTTAAACCGAGTTTTCCAAATAAAACCGCCCCTAATTGTTTGGGGGAATTGATATTAAACTCCTCACCGGCCAGGGAATAAATTTCCTGCTCCAATTCCAACTGGCGATCTTTTAAAATTTTACCGAATTCCCGCAGAGTCTCCGGGTCGACTTTGACTCCTTCTTTCTCCATATTAAAGAGGACCCGGATTAAAGGCAATTCCACTTCCTGGTAAAGTTTTTCCAGGCCGGAGGCGGAAAGCAAGTCCTGCAATTTGACCTTCAGGAGGCGCAAGGCCTCTATACGGCCACAGGCAATATTGGCCAATAGATCAACCGGCAAGTTTTCCGGCAGGTTAAAGACTGAAAACAGCTTGCCCCGCTCATTCTGCCAGGCTGGGACTGCTCTTTGCAGGTAGGAGGCTCCCAGTTCCTCCAATTCCAATCCGCCCAAACCGGCATTGACCAAATATCCGGCGATCAATGAATCTTCCAGTTCTCCATTGATTGCTATTCCGGACTTTAAAGCTATTTGCAGCTGTTTCTTAAGGTCATGCCCGTATTTGGCGATGGCCGGGTCCGCCAATATCCCGCTAATGGGCTCCGGTATCGCTGAACCAGGGGTCAGCGGATAGAACCAGTTCTGCTGGGAATCACCGATTCCCAAGCCCAATAAACGAACTTGCGACCAATTGGCGATTGAAGTAAGAAACTGGAGATAACAGCTTTTTTCCTGCCTGATTAGGGCGGAGACCGGCTCTAAATCCGCGTTTTCCAGCAGCCGGTACTGAAAGGCCAATGGCTGCAACTGTTTTGCCTCTACCAGATCCTCCCCGCCGGAGAGCTTCTTAACTAGGGAATTGAATTCATAGCGCTTGCAGAATTCGATCAAACTTTCTTTAGAGTATTCCTGATGTTGGCAACAGACCGCCGGATCAAAGTCCAACTTGATATCGGTGATTATCTCCGCCAGATGCCGGCTAAGATATGCCTGTTCCCTATATTGAAGCAGCACTTCCTTATCCTTGGCCTTGGTGATTTGATCAAGATTTTGGTATATACCGTCCAAAGATTGATATTGATACAAGTATTTTAAAGCGGTTTTCTCGCCGAAACCGGGAACTCCGGGGATGTTATCCGATTCATCGCCCATCAAGGCTTTTAAATCTATCAGTTGTGCCGGGGTGAGCTGGTAACGGTTACGGACATATTCCTCGTCCACCCGGTCTATCTCGGTAATCCCTTTTCTGGTATAAAGCACCGTAACTTTAGAGTCCACCAGTTGAAAGGCATCACGGTCGCCGGTTACGATCCCCACATCAATTCCCTGTCCGGAAGCAAGTCTAGCCATGGTCCCGATGATGTCATCCGCCTCATAACCAGCTTCTTCAATTATTGGTATTTTTAGGACCGCCAGTAATTCCCTGATCACCGGAAACTGAACCTTCAAAGTGTCTTCCATCTTTAAACGCCGGCCTTTATAAGCCTCATATTCCAGGTGCCGGAAGGTAGGCGCCGCTACATCAAAGGCGGTCAAAATATAATCGGGTTTTGTCTCCAGCAGCTTCAACAGCATCATAAGCAAACCGTAAACCGCGTTGGTCGGCTGGCCGGTGCTGGTTTTCAAAGGAGGCAAGGCAAAAAAGGCCCGGTTTGCCAAACTAAAGCCATCCAATAACAATAACTTCTTAGTCATTTGATTTTTCCTTTCGAAAATGATCAAAACCGATAAGGCCGATCCCTACCGCATTGTCGCTGGATAATTCGGGGACTCCGAAGCAAAAATCTATCCCCGCCCCAGGTCCTTCAGCCGTCAGTATTTCGCGGATCAACATACTGGAAGCAACGCCTCCCACCAGTAAAACCGCTTGAATTTTATACTTGGCCGCCGCTTCCTTTGAGACTTCAACCAAAGTCTTGGCTATGCAATTAAATACCATCCGGGCCAAATCCCGCTTGTCAATCCCGGATGACAGCAAACGCCTGGCTGCGGAATCCGGCCCCGAGAAACTGGCTGTCAGCCCTCTGGTTGCCACCGGCAAGGTCTGGTCCGAGCTTGAATCTCTGGCCAACTTCTCCAGTTCCGGACCGGCCGGGAAACTTGTCCCCAAAGCGACACCGGTCCGGTCGATAAATTGGCCGACCTGCAAATCGGAAGAACCGCCTATTTTTTGGATCCGGTAACCGTTCTCCCCGGCCTCCGCCAATAGCAATTCAGTGGTTCCGCCGGAGATATGCCAGGCTAAAAAGTTGCGGTTCATTAATCTATCCTGCCGGTAGAGGCCGGCCCGGAGATGCCCTTCCTGGTGACTGGTTTTGATAAAGGGGACCCCCAACAGCCGGGCGAAAGTCTCCCCAAACGAGGACCCCACTTTAAAGACAGGCAGGTAAGAACCGGGAACCGGGCGGGGGGCAACAGCCGCCGCCACCGCCTTAATTTTAAGATCGCGCGCCGTCTCCCCGGAGAATAACTCGGGCAAATTTTTAAGATGTTGGAAAACGGCCTCCGATTGCCGCAGACCTTTATCCCCCGGTTTAACTTGGAGAAGCCGGCGTCGGTCCTCTAAAATCAAGCCGCTAACGGCATCAATCGCTGCCAGGGAGGTAGTGTAACAACTGGTGTCTATGCCTAGAATCATAGGTCAAACTCCTGGATGACGCCTAAAAAAAATAGAGGTCAATCCTCCATTATGGTCTCCGCTTTTTCCAGTTCATTCTTTCCTTCGGTGGCCCGGGCGACATTCCCTAAAATGCCGTTTACAAACCTTCCGGATTCTTCATCCCCGTATCTTTTGGCCAACTCCACCGCTTCGTTGACGGTGACCCCAGCCGGAATATCGGGGAGAAACTTCAACTCGTAGATTGCCATTCGTAAAATATTCCGGTCGGTATTGGCCATGCGATCCAGTTTCCAGTCTTGGGCATATTTGATGATTACGTCATCAATCATTTTTAAATTCCGAATGGTTCCCTTTACCAACTGTTCTAAAAATTGGCGGGACTTCTCGGGCAAGTCGTTTTCCTGGAGAGTCCGGGGCAGAACTTCCTGCCAGGGATTTCTACCGACGTCCGTTTGAAAAAGGATTTTAAATGCAATTTCCCGGGCAATATGACGGCTCATCTTAAGTAATCACCTTTCAGTCGTTAGGCGGAAGTATATGTTCTAAGAATTCCCGAATCGAACCCCGCTTATCGATTTTTTTGCCTAAATAGTATCCGGTGAATATACAGATTAAAAAGGCCACCGCTCTCCAAAAGCCTAAAAAGGCCCATAACAAACCGGCTATCAAGCCGACCAGGCTTCCGAAGATCCGGCCTTTATATTCCAGTAATTTGGGCAGGTATTCCCGTAAAAAATCCTCCACTGGCGGTACCCCTTTCTAGCAAAATCAATCAATAATCATGAATCTGCCGACTTAAATTATGATCTGACTTAAACACTTTTAACGGCTTGTCCCCGCAAATATTGCAAAATTATTGCCGAACATTGCATACTATTCAACCCTGGCCCGGCTTTCACCGGCAACCTTCGTTACAAGCACTTTTACGGAATTAACTCTGATACCTACAGTGTCAAAAATGTACTCATCAACTTTGGCCCGGATCTCTTCGATGATTTGCGGGATGTTTAAGTCGGGGTTGACGCTTATTTCAATAAAAATATCCAAGCCGGTAAGATCGGCTCTCACCCCGACATGGGCGTCTTTCACCCCTTTGATCCTTTTGGCTGCCCGTAAAGAAAGACTTTCCACCGCCGAGACCGCGATCCGGATCTCGCCGAATTGCGTCTGATTGATGATGGTCTTTTCTTCCCGCCGCATCCGCAAGGCCATCTTGACGGCGAAAAAAGCCAGAAGCAGCGATACGACCGCCACTCCCAACGCCCATAAATGTTCCTGCGGCGTCAATTGACTCAGCCGGTCGAGAATGATTGAAGCCTGTCCCAAAGCCAATAAAAAGAAGACAATTCCTATGACGCCTAAAATAATTCCCGCCAATAAACTTACCAGCCGTTCCCAGACTTTCATCGGTAACTAAACCCCTTTCCTCTTCTAAAGGACTTTCACTTCACCGGAGTCCTCTTGCTTAAATTCAACTCCTTGAATATGGACATTTACTTCCACCACTTCCAGACCGGTCATGCTTTCAATGGCCCGTTTGACGTTCTCCTGGATCTGGTAGGCGATGTCGGGAATTTTAGCTCCATACTCAATGATGACGAATAAATCAACCGCCGCCTGTTTCTCACCTACTTCAACTTTTACGCCTTTGGCCAGATTTTTCTTCTTTAAAAGCTCGGCGAAGCCATCGACCACCCCGCCGCTCATTCCAATAACCCCTTTTACCTCCGAAGCCGCCAAACCGGCGATAATACGGACCACTTCATTGGCAATCCGGATACTACCAGTATCATATCTCTCAATATCTTCCAAACGGGAGCACCCCCTCTTTATCCCTTAAAACCTGATTTAAATGGAGTGGTTTTCAGGGTTCGCGATGTTGGCCTTAATTTACATGAGCGTTAAATCGCCAATGCCCTTAGATAGATATGTCTGACTGGTCACTAAATATTCTGGTTTGAATAAAATTGGTGTAAACTTCCCCTTTTTTAAAATAGTCGTTGTTGAGGACCTCCAAATGAAACGGAATTGTGGTCTTGACCCCCTCGATCTGGAATTCTTCCAAGGCCCGGATCATCCTGGCGATAGCTTTTTCGCGGTTGTCATCCCAGGCGATTAATTTAGCGATCATCGAATCATAGTAAGGCGGAATTACAAATCCTTCATAAGCGCTGCTGTCGACCCGGATTCCCGGACCCCCTGAGGGGTGATACATGGAGATTCGCCCCGGCGAAGGCAGAAAATTTTTCTCCGGATCCTCGGCGTTAATGCGGCATTCAATCGCGTGGCCGCGGACCGCAATCTCCGACTGGATATAACTTAATTTCTGGCCGGCGGCTATCTTGATCTGCTCCCGAACCAAATCGACCCCGGTAATCATCTCAGTCACCGGATGCTCCACCTGAATTCTGGTATTCATCTCCATAAAATAGAATTTACCGTTTTTATCCAGCAGGAATTCTACTGTCCCCGCATTGGCGTAGCCGACCTTTTTGGCGCCTTGCAAAGCGGTTTCACCAATTTTGCGGCGCAACTCGGGCGTTACAGCCGGAGAAGGCGCTTCTTCAATCACTTTTTGGTGGCGGCGCTGGACTGAACAGTCACGCTCACCCAGATAGATGCCATTTCCGTGTTCATCCAGGAGTAACTGGACTTCGATATGCTTCGGCTCCTCGATATATTTCTCCATATAAACCTCGGGATTGCCAAAGGCGGCATCGGCCTCCGACTGAGCGGTATGGAAGGCGCTCAACAACTCATCAGCGCTATGGACGACCCTCATTCCCCGTCCGCCGCCGCCTGCCGAGGCCTTAATTATAACCGGAAATCCAATCTCTTCAGCCTTCTCCAATAATTCCCGATCGTCCTTGATAATTCCCTGGGAACCGGGAATAACCGGAACACCGGCATCCCTCATGGTTTGTTTGGCGGTAGCTTTGTCCCCCATTTTTTCAATGGCCGCAGCCGGCGGCCCGATAAACTTAATGTGATGTGTCTCACAGATCTCCGCGAAGCGGGCGTTCTCGGCCAAAAAGCCGTATCCGGGGTGGATGGCGTCTACTCCGGCAATAGTGGCGGTACTGATAATATTGGGGATATTCAAATAACTCCGGTTGCCCGGCGCCGGCCCGACACAAAAAGCCTCGTCGGCATAATGAACATGAAGAGCCTCCCGATCCGCTTCCGAATAGATGGCTACCGTACCGATCCCCAGCTCTTTACAAGCCCGGATTATTCTTAATGCTATCTCGCCGCGGTTGGCGATCAGTATCTTTTTAAACATATTTCATCCTCCCGGTTATGAGTTTAAATGGTCATACTTTTTCCAACACCATTAACGGTTGACCATACTCTACCGGGTGCGCGTTTTCCACTAATATCTCGACTACTTTCCCTCTTAGCTCGCTTTCAATCTCATTCATCAATTTCATAGCTTCAATTATACAAACAACTTGTCCGGCTTCAACTATTTGGTTGACTTGAACATACGGGTCGGCGTCAGGGCTCGGAGAGCGGTAAAACGTACCGACCATTGGGGCAACAATTAAGACTTGGTTTGGTCCAAGTCCCTCAGGCTTTTCTTCAACTGGAGCGGCTCCTTGCAGAGCTGCGGGAGCCTGGGGGGGAACTGGCGATTGATTAACCAGTGGATATTGAACGGCTTGTTGAGAAATAAAAGGCAGTTTGCCGAGGCCCTTTTTAATTACAACCTTATTGCCTTCATTTTCAAAAGTTAGTTCGGTGACGTCGGTGCCGTCCAACATCTTTACCAGTTCCTTGATTTCCTTAATATTCATCAAATGTCCTCCTTTTGAGGGATTGAGAAAAATATTCTAATATTTATTCACCAGAGAGGAAATTTTTCCTTCTTTTAATTAATTTTATCTTTTAAATGGGCAAATATACGGGTTATCCGGACGGGAGAAGGTGAGCCCAACCTTACCGCTCCACAATCTGAATTTGATCAAGGTTAAATGAGGTGACTTCCGCCGCCAGTTGCCCGATGGATCTGGCCTCATCCGGCTTCAGTTTAGCCGCTATGATAATCGAAACCAACCGCTGGCCGATTGTGACCAAAGACTCATTAAAACCCTTGGCTTTCAAAAGGTTTTCCAATTCATGCTCTTTGGAACTGATTTGGGTTAGACGCCAAAGCTCTTGTTCAGCTTGTTTTCGCACCTCATCCGAGAGGCCGATCTGCTCTAACAGCTCCTGGACTTTTTCAACCTCCCGGCTTCTCTCCCGGTCCCGTTCAATCTTTAAATCCAGCAGCGAATCGTTGGGGCTGTATTCCCGGGGAATTTTCAACGGTGAAGGTTCCTTAAACGGAGGCGATTTCGGGATCTCCGCCGGTATGGCCCGGAAGTAGCCGTAACCGAACAATCCCGCAAAAACGAGTAGCGCCACTAGGCTCCAGATTCTCCGCTGATGGATGATATAAAAGTCCTTCATTTAGTCTCCTCCTCATAATTTTCTCCGGGAATAACCATGACCCGGTGGGCCGGTAACCCAAGCACCGTCATCACAGTGTTGGTTAACAGCTCCTTGATCCTGACATCCCGCGCCCCGGATGCGACCACAATGACTCCTTGGATTACCGGGGCCAATTCCTCTTTCAAAACAGGAGCCTCCCGGCCATCAACCCCCTTGGCGATAACCAGTTCATCGCTGTTGTCTTCTTCGGTATTGACCGAGTTTTGCTCCTGAGATACTCTTTTATTGGTCCGTGAATGACGCTCCCAAATCTTGCGGCCGCTCGATTTTAAATTCAATTCAACCCTGACCGTTCCCACCCCGCTGATCGTTTCTAGAGTCTTGGCCAACTCCGATTCCAACTGGCGGCGGGTAGCGAGCGCGGCCGTGGATTCTTCATTTATTGCTTCCGGTTGAGGGCCTACTTTTGAAGGGTTGCCTTTTTCATTGCCGCTTAAGAGCAGAGCCAGTCCCAATCCGATCAAACCCAGCATTACCCATAAAGAACCCGGTTTTTTTTGAATGCTCTTCCACCAATCCTTTGAAGGAAATTCAAATTCCCGGTTTTTTTCCGTCATTCCAGATCACCTCGATTTGGTTGGCAGCCAGATCCGTCATCAGCTGGACCGAGTCAATAATTTTAGCGACGGCTTTCTCCTTGGAATCAATACTCAAGCCGTCACCCGCCGGTCTTACTTTTAAAACCGCCTTGAACAGACCGGCGTCTGTGTAATTTAAAGCCAAATTTTCCAACTTGATATCATCAATCAAGCCAAGGATATTATGGATTTTCCGCTCAAGTAATTGCTTGTTTTCCTTGTTAAATTGAGTGCTCCAGTTTTGACGCAGCTTTTGACCTTGTTTTAAAATCTCCGCGGTTGAAGGTTGGCCCTCCTTTTGGACTAAGGCCGGGAAAGACCAGTTCATATAGTCCGGAAAGTGAAACAACTTTACCAATGGTTGAATTAAAAGCATAATAATTAGCAAACCCATAATCATTTTGGTGACGTCTTTTAATTCATTATCGGGAAGCAACATCTCTAAAAAACCTGCCAAAATAATGGCGGCAACGATCGGTTGCAACCACTCGCCTATCTGACCCATTAGCGTCACTCGCTTTGATATCCTTTCTAAAAGACTTTGATATAGGCCACTCCCACCAATATTGCCAGGGAAATAAAGAACATCAACCCTACCACCGCTACGGCCCCAAAGATATTTAAAAAAGTACCGCCCACGGTCTGGAGCGCCTCGGCAATCCGGAACTCTTTCCCCAGCGGTTGGGCAACCGCCCCGGTTAGTTGATAAACCACCGCCACGGCTAAAATTTTCATCAAGGGAAAAACCGTGATTAAAACCACTACTCCCAAACCAAAAATTCCGAGGCCTCCCTTTAGGATTACTGAACATCCGGCGGCCATCTCCACCGTATCGGAAAGCGCTCCGCCGACTACCGGTAAGAAAGTGGTGGTAAGATATTTGGCGGTTCGTAAAGCGGTACTGTCGGCTATTGAAGCCGCAAACCCCCGGATGGTAATAATGCCGATGAAAACCGCCATGGCAAGCCCCATTAACCCTAAAGCCGCGGTTTTAAAAAAATTGGCCAATCCGCTTATCTGAAAACCATCAACCAGAAAATTGACCATCCCCAATACCCCGGCAAATAAAATCAAGGGAAAAATCAGGTTGTTCATCAGCCCGCCCATCAATCCGATGGTGGAAATAAGCAGCGGGTGCACAATAGCGGTGGTTGTCACTCCCCCTCCGGCGGCAATCAGGGAAAACAGTAACGGGATTATGGAATACATAAAATTGGTCATCTGGGCCAGGGCATCCCGGGCAATCAGGAAAGTAAACTTGAAACTGTTGGCCACTAGTCCCATCATCACCAGAAAGCAGATCCCAAAAGCGATTTGACTCACTGTTTCCCCGGCAAAGGCGTGCCTCATATTTTGGAGAATCGCCAACGCCATGGCCAATAGCAATAACTCTCCCATCAAACGCAGGTTGAAAATTAATTCCCGCAGAAAATAACCGGCGATATCCTTGCCAATCTTGCCAAAATCCCAATCAGGCCCGGTCAAGCCCCAGGATTTCAAGTCAAGTTTCGGCAATAAGCGCTGAGTTTCCTGATCCAAGGTTTTTAAAAAACTATTGAGTTGGCTTAAATCCACCGAATCGGCGGCAGCCATCCCCGGCGCCGGCGCGGATGCAAATACCGGGCTTACTATAAAAAAGACCGTTGTTAATAATAAGAGGCCTATTTTAAAACAATATCCGGTGGAAGCCAAAACGCTCCTCCTCGAGGTGAAGATGGTCTTTTTAAAGAAGCTTCAGAATTAAATCCAATAAACCGGCCACGATTGGGATCCCCATTGATAAAATAAAAATCTTCCCGGCCAGTTCAATTTTTGCCGCTATGCTTCCCTCCCCGGCGTCTTTGCATATCTGAGCCCCAAAGCCGGCCAGATAAGCCACACCTACAATCTTGACGATTAATTTTAAATAGCCCAGGTTCAACTGCGATTTAATTGCCAGGGATTCAAATACCATTACTACCTGAGCGATGCTTTTCAACAGCGCTAATAATATAAGTCCGGCAGCCGCAATTCCAAGCAGTACCGCCATCTCTGGCCGTTCTTTTCTGACAATAATCAAGAGGACGGTTACCACCAGTGAAAAACCAAGCACCGGAATAAAATTCATAGCTCTCTCCTACAAGCCGAAAACTGCCCGGACATCATTGAACAAACGTTGAATCAATTGAATGATCATAAATAGCACAATAACCACACCGGCTAAGGTTAGCATCTGTCCTTGCTCCTCCTTGCCGGCTTGTTTTAAAACCATGTTCAATACTGAAATCAGGATTCCAATCCCCGCGATCCTGAAAATTAAATTAATATCCATCCGTTCACCCCTTCGCCAGGGTCATAGCAGCCATAAAACCAGGACCGCTCCCATGGCAAATCCCAAATAACGGTATACTCCAACCCGTTTGCTTCTTTCATTCTCGGCGGTCTTCAAGTTTTGTTCCAATTTTGCCTGGCAATTAACGATTTTTTCCAGCTGATCACGGCGATCAGTGCATCCAAGATAATCTCCCAACTCGTTGAGAACGGTTAAATCATTCTTTGTCAGCACCCCCACCCCGGTCTCAATTAAAAAACGTCTCCAGGCCTCGCTAAAATCCTGATCTGAACCGAACTCCAACGACGAGGCCAACCAAGTAAAGGCATTGGCGAAATAACGATCCTCGATGAACAGGGCAGTTCTCCGGAATACTTCCGGTAAGACCTGGGCCTGACAATAAATCTCGGTTTGAAAAATAGCTAGAATTCGCAGCCACAACTTTAATAGTTGGCAACGTTCCCCAAATTTTTGGGCGCAGAAAAATCCGATCAAGGTGCTTGTTCCAATGATTAGTACCGCCCCTACTGTTTTAATCATAGTACCCTCCGGGGCGGATCGCTTTGACCAATAATTCAGCCGCCGAAACTCCGGCCTTTATACTTTCAATAGTTCCGGTTCCCATCCGGTTACTTAAGGCAATTAAACGTTCCACCGAACCGGTCTCCAAAACCCGTTTCAAGCCGGGCCTGAGCATAGCTTCTGCAAGGCTTCGGGCATGGGCTGTGGCCAAAATACTTACTCCGGCGTTAATTACATCGCCAATCACTTGAAAATCATCCTCCCCTCCTATCTCATCGGTAGCAATGATTTGCGGATTCATAGCCCGCAATAAGAGATAAATCCCCTCTTTTTTAGGGGCGCCGTCTAAAACATCGGTCCGGGGCCCTATATCCAGCTGCGGGACTCCCTGATAACTGCCGGCAATTTCGGAACGTTCATCCACCAAACCTACATGGAGGCCCGGTATACCCAGATCGGAATTACCGTAACTAAACTCCCGGACAATCTCCCGCAGCAGGGTGGTTTTACCGGCCGCAGGCGCCGATATTATTAGGGTTTTTAAAAAACGGCCGTCTTTCCAAAGCAAGGGGAGAATTGGCCGGGCGATTCCTTTTAAGGCTTTGGCGATCCTAAAGTTAATACTGGAAATGTTTTTTATTAACCTAATCCGTCCGGACTCCTGGAGGGCATGGCCGGTAAAACCAACCCGGTGGCCACCGGGCAGGGTCAAATACCCGTGGATTAACTCCTCCTCAAGCGCGTATAAGGAACCGGACGTTATCGACTGGATGGTTTTTTTGATCTCATCGTGAGTAATAACCACCGCCTCTGCCGCTTCTTCCACCGGTAGACCGTCCCTGGAGATATAGCTCGCTCCGTCATCACAATTCAATTCCAGGGCCTGGTTAAGCCTTAACCGGATTTCCACCGCTTTTCGTCTGAAATTGAAAGGTACTTTCGCCAAAAGTTGCCGCAATTCCGGAGGAAAAAAACGGACGACCTCTTCCCATTTGTCTTTAGCTAAACCGGTTTTTCCGGAAGCAGCACCGGCTTGATTATTGATGGTCATCTTTAAACTTATACGCTCCATATTTCTAATAAAGGTTTAGACTAATTCTACTTTGTTGAAAGAAAAGTATAACCTAAAAACAAACAAGCAACTTGAGAACTCCGGGAAATTTAATAGCCCGTCCTTAGATATCTATGGAGACGGGCTTTAAATTATGACAGCCTTGAAATTCTAATATTGATCTTTAAATCGCATCCGTTTTATGGTTGGAATTGCTTTCTTCCAGGGAACTATTCCAGACTACTTTGCCGCATTCCGGGCAGATTACTTCATAATTACCGTTTTGATCCTCGAAATAGATATCCTCGTGACAATAGGGACAGGTCATTTCCATCACCGCTTCCTGGCCATCCTTGGAAAATACCACCTCCGCTTCCTCGTCTTCATCTTCGGCGTTGTAGAAATATTTCTCCAAAGAACCCAGATCCTGGTCAATCGCCTCCACATAATCTTCCACTTCATTTTGGGACTCTTCCAACTGGCTTACTTCCTCAGCGACTTCATCGCAGAAATCCATTAAACCTTCCCAGATCAATTTTTCCTTTTCATCTTTGGGAAAATCGGCCCCTTCAACCAACCCGCGCAGGTAAGCGGTTTTTTCTTTTAGCTCTTTCATTCTCTCGCCCTCCCTATAAAGGTATTATCCCTTATCGGAATCTTCTTATACCGTCCCCGCTCAAGATGCGGTTTAAATAAATCAAGCCTTCGCCTCATCCCCCAACTCTTCTCCACGGGTGGAGCGGGTTCACGGATGAGGCGATTTTTCCGGCACTTCGAAAGAGAGGATGAATACTATTTTCGAAAGTAAACTAAAAGAATAATAAAAGCCGCAACTATCCGCGGCTTAAATATTATAAGATTAATTATTGAGGTATTATTTGTTCAACCGTTTAAGATATTGATTGGTCCTGGTGTCGACCTGTAAAACATCCCCCTTCTCTACAAAAAAGGGCACATTCACCACTACCCCGGTTTCCAGGGTGGCAGGTTTAGAACCGCCTGTAGCGGTGTCTCCTTTAAAGGAAGGATCGGTCTCAATTACTTCTAATTCAACCGTGTTGGGCAATTGAACCCCCAAAACTTCGTTTTGATATAATTGGATCTCCACGATCATATTCTCTTTTAAGTATTTCGGCGCATCCCCCATTTTGGAGGCGGGAATGGACATCTGCTCGAAGGATTCCATATCCATAAAGGTGTAGTCATCATCGGACTTGTATAAATACTGCATCTCCCGGAAGTCAATGTGGGCGGTTTCCACTTTTTCATTGGAGTTGAAGGTCCGTTCAACCGTAAACCCGGTTTTAATATTCTTCAGTTTGGACCGGACGAAGGCGGCGCCTTTCCCCGGTTTAACGTGCATAAACTCAACCACTGTATATAACTGGCCGTCAATTTCAATCGTTAACCCGGTTTTAAAATCAGTTACAGAAATCATCAAGCAATCCTCCCTTAGACCATCACAGGTTCAAAATTTATCATTCCAAACAAGTCCAACTATAACCCGGAAATATTCTACCATAAAAAAGAGGCCTTTGTCGAGCAAATTATCTTTTAAAGCTCCAATAAATCTTCTTTGGGGCTCCCGGTTAAATTATGGATCCCGGTGTCCGTCACCACCACCAGATCCTCGATCCGGACTCCTCCCCAGCCGGGGATATAGACTCCCGGCTCGACGGTAATTACGGCCGCGGCAGGGATCGGGTTTGCTTCGGTAGGCGCCAATCTGGGACTTTCATGGATGTTTAAACCGACACTATGCCCCAAGCCATGGCCGAAATAATCCCTAAACCCCTGATCGGCTAAAAAATCCCTGGCTACCTTATCCACTTCATACCCTAGTAATCCGGCTTTCAAATAATCCAAGGCCTTCTGCTGGGCCTCGAGCACCACCCGGTAAATCCTTTTTTGTTCGACGGAGGCCTTTCCCAACACCACCGTCCGGGTTAGATCGCCGTGATATCCCTGATATAACGCCCCACCATCAATTAATACCAAATCTCCGGGAGCGACTTTTCGGGCGGAAGCCGCCCCATGCGGTAAGGCGGTTCTTTGGCCGGATATCGCGATGGTGGTAAAGGAGTTCCCCTCGGCTCCGTTTAGCCGCAATTGATAATCAAATTCCAGGGCGATCTCCCGCTCTTGAATTCCCGGTTTAATCGTTGCCAATGTTTCAGCCAGAGCCTTATCGGTTATCCGGGCCGCCTCGGCCAGCAGTTTGATCTCGCCCCCGTCTTTCACCCAACGCTGTTTTTCTATCAAATCAGTGGTTGGAATTAAAGACACATTTGAGGACAAGGCTTCTCGGAGCAACAAGTGTTCTTGAAAGGTGAGGCTGTTAGCCTCAAAGCCAACCTTATTCCAGCCCATTTTCTGAATTAACTCCGAAACACTTTGCCAAAGATTGGGACCCTGTTTGGATAAAGCAAACTCTTTCACCTCTTGATCAACCTGTTCCCAGTAGCGAAAATCAGTGACAATAAAAGCCTCGGCTGACGACAACAACAAAACCCCGGCTGAACCGGAAAAACCGCTTAAATAACGCCGGTTCTGCGGGTTGGTAACCAATAAAGCATCCAGATTTAAATCCGGAAGTTGTTTCCTGACAATTTGGAGGCGTTCCATAGTTTTTACCCCTGTTTCATAATTAATTTATAATTAAACATTCCCAGAAAGCCGATCCGGTAAACTTATTGTAGCCGTCTATTTAATGTGACGCAGGATTCAGAAGCCGGAATTTAGAGGTTAAGATATTAAACTCAAATTGCCGCTTTTCTATTTAAAATCCCTTTCAACGCCTGAAGTCCCAAAATATAACTGTTAAATCCAAAGCCGCAGATCTGTCCGGCCGCTATCGGAGCAATCACTGAATGGCTCCGGAACTCCTCCCGGTTGTAAATATTGCTTAAATGAACCTCCACTACCGGTAGATCGACACCCGCCAAGGCGTCCCGCAAGGCGTAACTATAATGAGTGTAGGCGCCCGGATTGATCAAAACCGCCTCCGCCCAACCGGATTCCCTTTGAATAATATCAATTAAACCGCCTTCGGAGTTGTTTTGAAAAATTTTTAATGCCAGCTCCGCTTCGGCGGCGAATTTGGTGATTATCCCGTTCAAATCATCCAGGGTTTGCCGGCCGTAAACCTCCGGTTCCCTTTTCCCCAGCCAGTTTATATTCGGGCCGTGTAATATTAATATCTTATTCAAGCTAATCCCCCCATTTGCCTTAAAACTTCAGCCGTTATCTCAGCCGGAACCTGGTCGGATATTACTGTTTCACCGGTTCTTACCGGCAGAACCCAACGGACCTTGTTAAACCGGGCCTTTTTATCCAAAGAAATCGCTTCCAGGATTTTATTGACGTTTAGGCCGGGCAAGTCCACTGGCAAGTTAAACTGATGGTATATCTCCAGTAACCTTTCGGATAAATCAGCCTGCCGGAGCAGGTCCATTCGGGCGCTGATCCGTACAGCCCCTAGCATGCCGAGGGCTACCGCCTCGCCGTGTTTATAAAAAGAATAATTGGTCGCGCTCTCGATAGCGTGCCCAATTGTATGCCCCAGATTTAACACCATTCTTAGCCCGGACTCCTGCTCGTCTTCCTCAACCACTCTCCCTTTAATCCGGCAGGAACCGGAAACAATCCAACTCAACAAGGCCGGATCATACTGGCGGATAGCCGCAGCCTCGCCGGTAATCAACCGGAGGTAATTCTCATCCAGAATTACACCGTGCTTGATCACTTCGGCCATTCCCGAGCTAAACTCCCGTTTGGGGAGGGTTTTTAAAGTTGAAACATCGGCAATGACTAGGGACGGTTGATAAAAAGCGCCGATCAGGTTCTTGCCCTTCGGGTGATTGACCGCCACCTTCCCTCCAATGCTGGAATCCACTTGCGCCAGTAAGGTAGTGGGCAGCTGGATGAAGCGGATTCCCCGCATATAAGTAGCGGCGGCGAAGCCGGTTAAATCGCCGATAACCCCGCCCCCTAGAGCCACCAATATGGAGGTGCGGTCAAAAGTCCCCTCAATTAAAGCATCATATATAACGTTGGCTTGCTCCAGCGACTTGTAAGACTCCCCATCGGGAATTTCCAGTGATTGGACGTCAAACCCGGCTTCATGGAGAGAAGTCAACACCGGTTCAAGGTGCCATCCGGCGACGGTGGGGTTGGTAATCACCAAAATCCGGCCGGAAATCCCGCGTTCCTTGAAAATAGCGCCGGTTTCAACCAGTAATTCCCGGCCAATCAAGATCGAATAACTCCGCTCAGCTAAATTAATTCCGATTTCTTCCATTAAACACTCCTCTTCCCGCCAATTCGCCGAGTATCTCCTTGACAATATCGCCCGGCTCCTTCCGGGAGGTATCGACCATTAAATCGGCTTCCTGATAGTATTTGGCCCGGTAGGAAAGTAATTTTTCGATCTGCGGCAAAGGGTTCTTAACGGCTAAAAGCGGCCGGTGGCTTTCATGTTTCACCCGTTGATAAATTACTTCCGGAGAGGCGTTTAAAGAAACAACTAGCCCGTTTGAACGGAGAACCTCCATATTCTCCCGGTTCAGCGCAAACCCGCCCCCGGAGGCGATTACTAGGGAATCAGCCTTGGATAATTCCCGGGCTAGCTTATGCTCCAGTTTCCGGAAATAGGCCTCTCCATCGGTCGCAAAAATTTGGGATACGGTCTTCCCCTCCCTGGCCTCAATTAAATCATCGGTATCCAGGAAATCGTAGCCCAAATTGGCGGCGAGCAGCTTTCCGACTGTTGTCTTCCCGGTCCCCATAAAGCCAATCAAAATGATCTTCATTATCTGCTCCTAATCTCTCGGAGATACTCTTCGAAATTGCGGCGGGTTTCCGTCAAATGATCGCCGCCGAACTTTTCCATAAAAGCCTCGGCAATAACCCAGCAGCCCATGGCCTCAGCCACTACCGCCGCCGCCGGAACGGCGCAAGTATCGGACCGTTCCACACTGGCCTTTTCCAGAGTTTTACTTCGGATATCAACGGTTTGTAATGGCTTATAAAGTGTGGGAATGGGTTTCATCCCTAAACGAAGCCGGATCAATTCGCCGTTGCTGATCCCGCCTTCAATACCCCCGGCATGGTTGGTATTCCGGTAAAAACCCCGTTCCTGATTGTAAAAAATCTGATCATGAACCTCCGAACCATGGAGTTCGGCTGCTTTAAATCCCAAGCCCACCTCAACGGCTTTGATAGCCGGAATACTCATCATAGCCGCGCTCAATCTGGAATCCAACCTCCGGTCCCAATGGACATGACTCCCTAAGCCAGCCGGCGCCCCTTTAATGATCACCTCAAATACGCCGCCCAGAGAGTCCCCCGACTCTTTGGCCTGATCAATCTCGGCCATCATTAATTTGGAAACCTGTTCATCCGGAGCGGCCACCGGGGAATTTTTAACCTTTTCCCGGTAGGCGTCAAGATCCACAGGCGGTTCGGCCAAAAAAACCCGGCCGATCCGGAGCACACCGCTGAAAACGGTGATTCCGAACTCCCCTAAAAACTTCCGGGCTACAGCGCCGACCCCTACCCTAACCGCAGTCTCCCTGGCGCTGGCCCTTTCTAAAATATTCCGTAGATCAGTCTGACAGTACTTTAAAGCCCCTGCCAAGTCTGCGTGCCCGGGTCGGGCCGCGGTGACCTCGGCTTTTAATTCGGCTAGTTTCTCATCGGCGGCAATGATTATTCTTTCGGAGGAGGCGGTTTTTAAGTCCTCCGCCGCCATAACCGCCTGCCAACGCTCCCAGTCTTTATTCAAAATCTGCAAAGTGATTGGAGAACCCAAGGTTTGGCCGTGCCTCACCCCGGAAAGGATATTAACCTCATCGGCTTCAATTTTCATCCGTCCGCCCCGGCCGTAACCCTGGCGTCTTCTGGTTAGATCAGACTGCAAATCCCCGGCGGCCAACGGGAGACCTGCCGGAAAGCCCTCGATAATCGCTGTTAAAGCCGGGCCATGCGATTCCCCGGCGGTTAAAAAACGAATCATTTTCCACTCCGAAAAAATTTTTAAACAGAAGGCGAGTCCGGTCCACCCTCCGAAAAAGGGGGAATTTATCGCCTTTGGTCTATCATTTGTTAAATTATAAATTAATTTTGGTAAATACGCAATTGGCCCGGGAGGTTTTTAGCCGGCTTTTAAAAAATGGCCCCGGGATATTGGGGAAAGTTTTCCCATCCGGTTTCGCCTTCCAGCAAAAAGTCCCTCTAATCTTGAGTAATTCCAGTGAAATTGCAAAGAATACAATTTAGGCCCCTTCGTTTTATTACTTTGCGAACAATTCCCCGGAGGTAAAAAAAGGTGAACCCTTCGTACAATTCTCCACGCATTAAACAATTATACCGCGGCACCCAAATTATTTGGTATATAACCAGCATTCTCCAGGCTTTGCTGGCCTTTCGCTTTATCCTGAAATTTCTGGGAGCCAATCCGGAAGCCGGTTTTAGCAGTTTTATCTATAAAATCAGCTCCCCCTTTGCGGCCCCTTTTTTGAATGTATTTGGCCTGACTCAAGTGGACAGCAGTGTGTTTGAATGGACGACATTACTGGCCATGCTGGTTTATTGGCTGATCGCCTGGGCTATAGTCAAACTGTTGTTAATGGGTAAGCCGGTCTCCACATCTGAGGCAGTTGATAGACTTGATGACCAGAATAAATAAGACAGTCCTAACGCCGGATACATATTAAAAGCCGGGGATTCTCCCGGCTAAAAACCTTGATTTTACCACTCCAGCCACAGTATGAACATACCAGCAAAGACAGACCAATCACCATGTTATACACGCTTTTTTACCCTTAAAACATACCTTCTCCAACTATTCTCTTTAAATTTAATCCTCTTTTCCTTTGGCTGTAAAAAAGGCATTCAGTAGTACCTCAATTCCAGTTGCAATTATGAATACAATCCAGGAGTACTTCCAACCCCAAATCAGAGCTATTAAAAAGAAGGCTGCGACAGAGAAAATCCATAAAGCTCCGGAGATTGATCCCCGCAGCATCATGGTATGCGGGTTACTATAATACTCGATCCATTGATTTACACATTCCTGATTCATCTTTCTCCGGCTTTTCTCAGTTAATCTCAAGTAAAGAAAGGCAGTTCCAGCAATGATCAACAAAGGCGCCGAAGTTGCGAAGACAACCAAAAGTCCCCGCCCTTGTAAATACAGGATGCCTCCTACTACAGCTCCCAATAGCGCCACTCCGACAGCGATAGTATATGATAAAGCCCGCTTAGGATTCATCCCATAATGCTGTCTGGTTTCTTGAGTGAGGCAGAAATAACAAAATACCAGCGCCGAAAGGAATAAAAAAGGTATGAAAGACGATAAAGCAATAAATAGTTCTCTGTGCCACAGGTAAACAGCTCCACCTGTCATCAGTCCGAATAAAAATACCGCGGCGCCGGTAACATACGCCAACGCATGCTTTCTATCCAACGGAAATGTTTTATAGGTATCCTCTTTGGCTCTCTTCTTCGCGGCCCTTCTTATACTGGCAACCAATTCGCTCATATCACCCAGGCTGGCCACAGCATTTTTGAAAGCCGCGTCCTCATTACCGCCCTTTGCCATGAAATCATTCACCTTTTCCAATAAATTGGCGCTGATCTCTTCTTTTAATTCCTGTAATTGTTTGGTATCATACACGTTTTCAAACAGACCATCGACATATTTTTTGATCCTGTCTTTCATCTTTCCTCTTCTCCTTATATTAATTTGTCAATGATTCTTTTGGTAAATTCCCAGTCTTCCTTATTCAAGCGGTAAGTATTTTCTCCCAAGGCAGTGATCCGGTAATATTTTCTTCGTCCCCCGAGGGTTTCATCTCCCCAGTAAGAAGTGATATTGCCTTCTTCTTCCAATCTCCGGAAGCTTGAATAGAGCGTGGCCTCTTTCAATTCATACAAGCCTTCACTTTTTTCGATGATTTTTTTGTAAATCTCATATCCGTAACTGTCATGCTCACTTAAAATTTTTAAAACGATAGTATCGGTATGACCCCGCAACAAATCCGAGGAAATCTTTCCACTCAAGAATTTCACCTCCACTATTATAGTATAAATAATATTACTATGATTGTCAAGGTACTATTTTAAGAATAGATATATGACATATAAAAAGGCTTTCGCCCCAGTTCTTTCAGGTGAAAGCCTTGTGGATTTTTAAATCATCAACCTTACCAGGCCAATTTTTCAAATAAATACTTATACAACTCCGTCACCGGAATCCGCTCCTGCTCCATGCTGTCCCGATCGCGGACGGTCACTGCCTTGTCGTTGATACTCTCAAAATCTACCGTCACGCAGTAGGGGGTTCCAATTTCATCCTGTCGGCGATAGCGGCGGCCGATCGCCTTGGAATCGTCATAATCGACCATCCAGTACTTGCGCAGTTCTTTCTCTATCCCTTTAGCCATCTCCACCAACGGCTCCTTTTTGGAGAGCGGCAAAATCGCCACTTTGTAAGGCGCCAGAGCCCTATGAAGTTTCAATACCACCCGGACTTCTTCCTTATCGGGCTCTTCGTGGTAAGCATCAAGGAGGAAGGCCAAGGTGCCGCGATCAGCCCCGGCCGACGGTTCAATGACATACGGTATAAAATGCTCATTGGCTTCCTGGTCAAAATAGTCCATCCGCTGGCCGCTATACTCCTGGTGGCGTTTGAGGTCAAAGTCGGTCCGATTGGCGATCCCCTCCAGCTCCGACCAGCCCATTGGAAAATAATACTCCACATCATAACAGCCCTTGGCGTAGTGAGCCAACTCATCTCTCTCGTGCTCCCGCAGACGCAGCCGTTCCTTGGTGAGCCCCAGATCCAGGTACCACTGGAAGCGCTGCTTCAGCCACTCCTGGTGAATCTGTTCGTCGGTCCCGGGTTTTACAAAGTATTCGATCTCCATCTGCTCAAATTCTCTGGTTCTAAAGGTAAAATTGCCGGGAGTGATCTCATTCCGGAAGGATTTGCCAATCTGGGCAATCCCAAAAGGCAGTTTCATTCTGGTAGTGGTCTGTACGTTATTGAAATTGACAAAGATGCCTTGAGCGGTTTCGGGGCGTAAATAAACGATGGCCGCATTGTCTTCAACCGGTCCCATAAAAGTCTTGAACATCAAATTGAATTGCCGGGCTTCAGTTAACTCACCCCCGCAAGCCGGGCATTTGTCCCCTTCGAGATGGTCGGCACGAAACCGCTGTTTACAGGATTTGCAATCTACCAGCGGATCGGTAAATCCGGCAACGTGACCGCTGGCCTCCCAGACTCGCGGATGCATCAAAATACTGGCATCCAGGCCGACCATATCGTCGCGTTCCTGAACCACCTTGCGCCACCAGGCCCGTTTGACATTGTTTTTCAGCTCTACGCCCAGCGGACCATAATCCCAGCAGCTGTTTAAACCGCCGTAAATCTCGCTTGACTGGAAGATGAAGCCCCTCCTTTTAGCCAGGGAAACAATCTTATCCATTGTAGTTGTGGCTTGAACTTCAGACATTGAAAAACCTCCTAAAATTTATTTTAGTCTTAGCAATATCGGGCTGACGGTTACCTCCAAAACAGCGGCCACCGATAGTAAAATTGCAATTAAACCTGCATAATACCGGCCTTTTTGCCATAAGTAATCCTTGATTCCCCGAAAAAGCTCCTGGAAAAACGGGTCGCTTCCCTTTCCTTTTAGATGGCGGCCGATCAACCGGTAAATTGCAATTCCCAATTGCATCCCCATCATCACCGCTATAAAAAAAGCCGGTATTTCAAAGATGCCATGAGGGATTAAGCCGAGGTAATAGTGGTTGGCCCTTAAACCCAACAATTCCATTTTTCGCTGAAACAAACCCATAATCATGCCGTTTTCCATCAGGATTAGCAGGGAAAACACTGGGCACAACAGCCCCAAGAATACAGCCGTAAAAGAGGCCATCACATTGTTTAACCAAATTTCGATAATCCAAAGCCAAAAAGGTAAATTTTTAAGTTTACCGGCTATCTCCGCTAAACGTTCGCTTACCACCCGCTCAAAAACCTTGGCAAAGCCCGGCTGAAGCTCAGGGAGGTATTCCCCTAAAAGAACGGCGCCGGCAAAAATCAAGCTGATCAAAAATAGATAGTCACGGTCGTGTTTTAATAATTTGAAAATGGCAATAACCTCCCAAAAATAAAAAAAAACCTCATTCCCTATTCAGGGACGAGAGTTTCCCGCGGTTCCACCCTGTTTGATCCTTGCGGATCCACTTCTTAAGTCCGGCTCGAAAGCGCCTTCACGATTCAATCCGGCCGGGTCGCACCAGATCCCGGCTCTCTTGGCGGATTAAAATAGTGATCCTCTTTTTCATCGCCAGCAATATTAAATTCACTAAGAATATAACAAAAGGTTGAGTTCCTGTCAATGGGCAGAAATTCGAACATGATTCTCAGCCAGGCGTTTTACCCAGAATGGATGATGACCGGGCCCGGCGGCCACCGTCCGGCCGATTG
The DNA here is from genome assembly GCA_050260935.1 of Bacillota bacterium. Classification (GTDB taxonomy): domain Bacteria; phylum Bacillota; class UBA4882; order UBA8346; family UBA8346; genus UBA8346. Next base: position 28,889 of record JBLNCU010000180.1, on the reverse strand, counting down.
CCTCAATCCTCCTAGTTATACAACCACGGCACTCAGCGGCTTCATCCCCCAGACAGATTTTATTGGGGTAGATCTGATAATCGGCCCGGTGAATGCGGGGGGTTAGATTCGGCATTACCACGTTGGCCCCGGCTTGCAGCGCAAGTTCCCGGCCTAGGGGATCGATACTGCCCAGGGCGGTGGTCGCCGGTATCAGGGCATAAGGTAGGGATAGCCTGGTCAAAGCTACCATCAGGCAAGTCTGTTCAACAGTCCCGCCGGTAGATTGACCCAGTGGGGTGTCGGGATGCGGGATAAAGGGGCCAATCCCTACCATCTCCGCTTGAAGCCGCCGGGCCAGCTCCAGATCGGCCAGAAGCGTTTCCGGCGTTTGTCCGGGGAGTCCCACCATAAAACCGGTTCCTACCTGGTAATCCAATTCTTTAAGCACTTGCAGCAAAGTGACCCGTTTAAGTAAGGTTTGACCGGGGTGGAGACGATCATAGAGGATTGGATCAGCGGTTTCATGACGCATTAAATAACGTTCCGCCCCCGCGATTCTCCATAGGCGATATTCCCACGGCTCCCGTTCCCCCAGGCTTAAAGTAACCACTAAACCCAATTCGCGTATGGCGTCGACAATCTCCGCTATCATCTCACCAGTAAAGGCGGGATCTTCACCCGACTGCAGCACCACAGTTTTGTAACCAAGTTCAGCCCCATACCTGGCTGCCGCCAGAATCTCTTCTTTGGTCATCCGGTAGCGGTTCAACCGCCGGTTGTCCCGGCGCAAACCGCAATACAAGCAATTATTCCGGCAATAGTTGGAGAATTCGATTAATCCCCGGAGATGCACCGCGGCTCCGGCTGTCCGGGCCCGGAGATCATCGGCCTCCTTGATATATTGCCGTGCTTTGAACCCGCCGGGATTGACGATCGCCTCCAACAGATCGGTCCGGTCAAATTGAATGCCGGGGAAAGTTCGCGTAGGCGGATTATTGTCAAACCGTATATTCTCTTGTTCCATAGTTCGCTCCATCTTTAGGAAGATTTTTTATTCATGGTCGCTCTGGCGCTTACTCCTTCAATATTCCCAAGTTTTCCGGTCAAGGTGTTGATGGCATCCTCGGCCCCGTCGACGATCAGGGCTAAAATGCCGACATTCTTTTCCCGGTAGGGTATTCCCATCCGGCCGACGATAATTTCATTGGCCTCGCTAATTAAGTTATTTACCCGCGCCTGAACCTCCTGGGGGTTTTCTAAAATTACTGCTATAACACCCAAACGCCTTTCGCTATTCATAATAGACCCTCCCTAATCTTAAAAAATCTAAAATACCTATCCAAACAATTTGTCGGACTCACATTTTTATAGTCAAACATAATTATGTCTGTATTCTTCCGGCAAAAACTCCCGGACCTCCGGAAAAGGCGCCAAGGCCCGCGGTAAAATACCCGAAATATAAGCGATTAATACCCCGTAATTTACCATTGAGACCGATTCCTCTTTGGCCAAAGACAGCCGGTACAACATCTCCCTTCCGGTCAACATACAGGCTCCGCAATGTATTATAAGCCGGAACCGGTTTAACCCGGCGGGAATGTTTTGCCCGCTGGCCCATTCAAACTGCAACTCCCCCCCGACCGCCTGTTGCAGCCAACGGGGGATCTTCACCGTCCCGATATCATCAGTTTGCCGGTGGTGGGTGCAACCTTCCATTATCAAGATCCGGTCGCCCGGTTTAAGCCGCCCAACCGCCCCGACTCCTTTCACTAACTCGGGTAAGTCACCTTTATAGCGCGCTAATAAAATCGAGAAAGAAGTTAGGGGGATATCTTGGGGGATATCGACCGCTACTTGGGAAAAAACCTGAGAATCGGTGACTGCCAACGCCGGTTTCTTAGCTAAATTCTTCAACGTCGCCCGCACCTCGTCCTCCTTGGCCACTACAGCAATTCCGTTATGATCAAGTATGTCCCGGATTGCCTGTTGCTGGGGCAGGATTAAACGGCCTTTAGGGGCGGCTTTGTCGATTGGCACCACCAGTAGAATAATATCTCCAGGATCAAATAAATCACCGATGAGAGGGGGTTCCTGACCATCCGGGGGAGCCTGGCGAATAATTCCCGCCTTTAGTTCCTCAATACCGGTTCCGGTGTTGGCGGAGACTTCAACCAAGTTCATTTGAAGCCGGCGTTGCCATTCTTGACGGCGCTGCGGCAGGTAACCGGGGCTGTCAACCTTGTTAATCACCCCGACCACCGGTATTTTTTGGGCGCGAATCCTTTGAACCAACTCCTGTTCAAAATCGGTCAACCCGCTTTCACCATCGAGGACTACGACTGCAAGATCAGTCCGGTTTAGCACTTCGTAAGTCCGTTTTACCCGCAATTCCCCAAGAGGACCCTGATCATCCAGGCCGGCGGTATCGATAAATGCCACTGGACCCAGCGGCAGCAGCTCCATGGCTTTGACGACCGGATCAGTAGTTGTGCCCGGCTGATCCGAAACCAGCGCCACCGGTTGGCGGGTTAGGGCATTGATCAGACTTGATTTCCCGGCATTGCGCCGCCCGAAGATAGCAATCTGCAACCGGGAGGAGCCTGGAGTCGAGTTTAAATCACTCATCGTCACGCCTCCGTTTGACAATGCTGTTTTGAATTCTAAGAAGATTAGATTCCTAAGGCCTTAAACACGAAAAATCCCGCTCTCTAAGCCTGTGCCTCTACAGCTGCTTTTTAGCCACGGAGACACAGAGACATGGAGAAGAATTGCCTGACCATTCCTAAACATACAAATCTCTCTCGCCTTCCTCCAGGCGATGGATGGCTTGTTGGACAAACTCTTTAGTCTTGGGGTCTTGGATCTGCTCTAGATACCTTTGAATAATCGCTTCCCCCACCCGGCGGGTCTCGGCGCCGGCATAATCAAGCAAGTACTCTTTTAAAGTACAGATGGCGTTGGGCATGCAAAAATTATGGACGAAACTGGATTTGGCAATTCCCATAAAATGTTCTCCGGTCCGCCCCTTCCGGTAGCAGGCGGTGCAGAGGGAAGGAATATCCCCCATCCGGCAGGTTTCCCGGACGACATCATCCAGGGAACGGGTATCCCCCAATTGAAACTGCTCCTTGTCCGGCATGGCGTTAGCCGCCGACTCCTGGTAACCGCCGACCCCGATCCGGGATCCGGCGTCGATCTGGGATACACCCAGCGGAATAACCTCCCGTCTCACGGCCTCGCTTTCACGGGCAGTCAGGATCATGCCGGTATACGGGACTGATAAACGGATTACCGCCACTAACTTTTTAAAGTCGGCATCGCTTACCGCATATTCGGGATGTAAGGAATATGGCGTTCCCAGGGCGGGTTGAATCCTCGGAAAGGAAATGGTGTGCGGACCGACCCCGTTATACTTTTCCTCCAGGTGGATGGTGTGGTAAAGAAGGCCCATGGCCTCAAATCTCCAGTCATACAGCCCGAATAAAACCCCAATGCCGACATCATCAACCCCGACGTCCAGAGCCCGGTCATGGCAGTACAGGCGCCAGCGGTAATGGCCTTTAATGGTACCGGCCGGATGCAAACGCCGGTATGTCTCGTGATGATAGGTCTCCTGGAAAACCTGGAAGGTGCCGATGCCAGCCTTCTTCAGCTGCCGCAACTCATCCCGGTTTAAAGGAGCGCAATTGATATTGGCCCGCCGGATTTCCCCGTGTTCGCTCTTGACGCTGTATACCTGACGGACAGTGTCACATATAAAATCGATGTTGGTCTCCGGTGATTCTCCGTATACCAGTACGGTGCGTTTCTGACCCTCACTGATCATAATGGCGACCTCGCGGGCAATCTCCTCCATGGTAAGGGTCTTCCGGTGAATTGACTGGTTTGAGCTGCGGTAGCCGCAATAAAGACAATTATTGGCGCACTTGTCGCTGATATACAGCGGGGCGAAGAAGACGATCCGTTCCCCGTAAATCTCCCGTTTCAACCTGTGAGCCAAAGCGTACATCTCTTCAATAGTTTCTTGATCCCGGTTCTGCAGCAGGATTGCCATCTCTTCAGGCTCCAGCCGTACCCTGCCGGCGGCCTTCTCTAAAACCCGCCGGACATCCGCCGGTCCGGGGTGTTCCCATTTCCGCAACTGCCCCCAGATTTTTTCATCATCGATGAAGTCCTTCTCCATGACATCGTACTCCGCAAAATCCTCTCTGTACTTTTCCAGGAAATTCATTCTCTTAAGTACCTCCTTTAATAAATTGAAAAAACCCTTTTTAAGAGAGCACAATCTCAAAAAAGGGTATGAATCCGGTTCATATCACGTTTATGGGATGCTCTCCGGCCTCAGATCACTCTTCGGCGTAAGAACAGATATGTAAATTGCGGTTCGCCGCGATGACCGATCTTAGCGGTCACCAACGGAAAACTCCTTGCTTAGATTTATTATATTACTTTGTGATAAAAAGATCAATCTCTTATTTTCTTTTGCCCGGATAAATCTTATTTTGCGCATTATTAAGAAGCAAACCATTGAATTTGCTACAAGATAAAGTATCTACCAAGTTTCCGACAGCAATCTTTCTACTGACTCCTCCCGCAAACCGGACATTTTCCATGAACAGTTGTAGGTTCGATATTGGGCCAGACTTTGCAATCGATTACTCCCAGGGATCCCAGCTTTGCGTAGGGGCAAACCCCATTGATCATGTGATAACCCTCAAAAGTCAAACAGCCGTCGCTGGTCCGGTGGCATTTTGGGCAATAGGTTTGCGGGTAATAAAACAAACCCTCTTTGACAAAACCGAGATAGCGTACTTTAGCGCCGCAAGCTATACAGGTGGCTCCTTCCAGATTTTTTCCCTTTACCCTCCGCAACTGCAAACCCTCGGGGGAAACCACCAGCCGGGGAATATCCGGCGGCAATGATTGATCCTGAATCAAATAGAAATAAGGAGCCAAACGGAGCAGATCGTTGGCAAAACTGGAGACCTCGATGGGGCCATGAAAAAAGCTCCACGGCAAGGCTATCAAGATCAACAAAACCATTACCAAAATAACGGCGGCTTTAAACCCGCCCAAAACTGCGCCAAAGGCTCCGTCAAACACCGCCACCGGTTCATCCTTGGTCACTTTATGCCAGTAACCCCCAATTAGACTCACCGCCATACAAATGCCGGCCACGATTAGGATAAAACCCAGTACATTGGCAAGCGGCGTGGAGAAATGAAAATTGGCCGCGATATACTCGCCGACTCTTTGATAATAATAAAACCCCAGCACCATGGCAAAAATACTTCCCAGCAAATCGAAGAATTGCTGGATAAATCCTCGCCGGAACCCCCGGAAAATAAACCAGCCAAAAACCGCGGCAATCACCCAATCAACCCAATTCACTTCAAAACCTCCAACTAAATACCGGAGCTTATATTAGAATTCAAGACTACCTTGCTTCTTTCAGCAACTGGTCCAGATACTGATATTCTTGACGCAATTTATGAAATTCATCCGCTATTTTTAAGCCCGCCAGGACCGCCACCTGACACTTGTTTAGTTTGGGGTTGTTGACGGCAATCTCTTCCACCACATCCTCCAGGTAAGAAATGACTTCCCTGATGTAAGCGGGATCATCCTTTCCTTTGATAACGTATTCATCGCCCATTACCTTAAAAAAATAACGTTTCTCTTCGGCCTCGGAGTTTTTGCGTTCGATCATCAGCAACACCTCAGTTAGAATATCGGCATATTCCCTAAAATCGCCACCACTATTCCTAATTAAAAAATTGGCGGTTTAATAAAAAACTCCTTCATTATTTGAAGGAGCCTACCTCGATGACCAGCCCGAAAAGATACGGAAGATATAAGATAAATCCGACGCAGGCGGCATATCCCCCAACTACCTTCAATGGTATGCTCGGCCGGCACATTTTAACCACGGTTTCCCTGATGAGCACCAAATATTCCAGCGCCAGTAATTTCCGGGCTAAGCCGGGATCTTCACTTACAAGATCCCATTCCATGTAAGGATAGAGTTCCCGGTCGAGATCGATGAGCTTCCGGCGAAGAAAAGCGTTTACTTTAGAAAACATCATTAAGAACAGGCCTGCGCCGGTTAGCGCCACTAATACGACCAGCAAATAGCTGTAAGCTAGTGAATCCACCAAATAAAAACTGATTAGGTAATAGTAAGCCAATCCCGCCAGTAATGTTAAAAAAATCCCCAGTGCTGTAAGTTCCTGCCAGAGTCTATTCCAAAGGCCGGGGAGTTCCGCGATGCTTATCTTTAGATTAATCCAACTATAGAATAACGCCCCGATGGTTTCGGCGCAAACGGTAATCAATAACACCCAAGCCAAGGCATCCGCCACTTTAAGCAGGCGATAAAACCAGTATGATTTAATTGTACATACCATGACGGTAAAAACTAGGAATAAAACGACAAACAACCACTTCATAAGTTTTAAATCCCGGTATCGCGAAAAAAGAAGGTACCGGCCTAAAAAAGCCACCGCTACTAGTATGATTTTAAATTGCCAGACTGCCTTGATCTCAAAGTAGCTCCGGGAGCCCTCAAAAAAATAAAGCCCGGAAGAGATAAAGCCCCATAATAAACCAAGCAGCAGGAAGTAACCCCCGGCTTTCCGGATATGGGCATCAAGATCCCGCCAAAATCCGGCCAAAATTTTTTCCATAAAAACACCCCCCGCCTGTAATCTATGTTACACCGGGGGGCGATAGACCGAAAAGCGTTCAAGGATGTAGTTTTCAATGTAATGGTGACTATCCTGACAAGTTTTAAATTGTTTAGGCTCTGATCACCGCGCCGTACTCCCGATGAAGTTGTTCCAGCAGCTTCTCCTGGAGCTGGTTGACCTCGGTATCGCTTAAGGTCCGCTCCTTGGACCGGTAGGAAATGCTAAAAGCCAAACTCCGTTGCTCCCGGCCGACTTGTTCGCCTTGATAGACATCGAATAAATCAACCCGTTCCACCAAATCGCCGCTGATCTCCTTAATGCGGGCAATGATACTTTGAGCGGTAATGGAGAGCGGAACCACCAACGCCAGGTCTCTTTGCACCGCCGGATACTTGGGCAGCGGCTCGAAGCTGACTGCTTCGGCGTTTATTAATCCTTGTAAAGCGGTTAAATCCAGTTCCAAAATAAAAGCTTTGGCGGAAAGTTCATATTGGTTCTGGACATTAGGATGCGCCTGACCGCAAAAACCTACTAAAAGGTTGTTCACAAATATATCGGCGGACTGCCCCGGATGCAAAAACGGTTTACTGGAGGGTTTCAGGTTAAACTCCGGCAGTCTGAACTTTTCAAAAACCAGTTCCGCCACGCCCTTAATATCATAGAAGTCAGCTTCGTCGCGGCTTTGGTTCCAGCCGATCTCCCGTATTTTTCCCAATAAACCGACTCCTAGGTGAAGCGGCTCCTCCGGCAGGAGCGAACCGGCTTTTGGCCAGTAAACACGAGCGATCTCATAGATGGCCAGATCCGACTGGCGCCGTTTAGTGTTAAAGGCCATCACTTCCAGCAGATGATGGACCAAATTGGTGCGCATCACCGCCTGCTCCTCACTGAGGGGAACCATTAAGTCGACAGTCCCCGCCAAAGAATCAGAGGCTTCGATCCCAAGCCGGCTATTGGCGGATTTAGCGTTTAGGCTGTAAGTCATTACTTCGGAGATGCCGATCCCTTGCAACAACTGCCTGCACTTTTGCTGCATTTTTTGAAAAGGCGTAAGTTCCCCTACTTGTTTACTCTCAGGGATAGTGGTGGGTATATTATTATAACCGTACAACCTGGCGACTTCTTCCGCCAGATCCGCCATATGCGTCACATCCTGCCGGTAAGTCGGGACAGTTACCTGAAGCTCGTCTCCTTCCGCTTTCACCGTCATGGTTACCCGTTCTAAATACTCTTTAATTTGGGAAACACTCAAATCGGTCCCCAGCCAACGGTTGATCCTGCCGGCGCTGGTCCAGACGGTTAACGGCGCCATCGGGCGGGGGTATTGATCAAGATAGCCTCTGGCGACCTTGCCGGCGCCCAATTCCTCAACCAGTTGAGCCGCCCGGTTTAAGGCCTGGATAACACCGTTAGGGTCGATACCCCTTTCGAAGCGCATCGAAGCCTCAGTTTTCATTCCTAGTTGTTTTGCGGTCTTGCGGATACTAGCCGGGTTAAAATAAGCCGCCTCTAAAAGGAGGTTAACAGTTTTTTCAGTAACTTCACTGGTACAGCCGCCCATAACTCCGGCCACGCAGAGTCCACCCTGGGGATCGGCTATCAATAAGTTCTCCGGAGTAAAGGATCTGGTCACCTCGTCCAAGGTTACCAGCTTTTCTCCGGAAGCGGCCCGCCGGACTATGATGTGATTGGAGGCTATATGGTCAAGGTCGAAAGCGTGTAAAGGCTGATTATATTCCAGCATTACATAATTGGTGATATCGACGATATTATTGATCGGCCGCACTCCGGCGGCTTTTAGCCGCCGCTGCATCCAACCGGGGGAAGGCCCGATTTTAACCTCCCCGGCCACCCTGGCCGCGTAGCGGGGGCAGAGATCCTGGTCGGCAATTTCCACTTGAGCCAGTTTTTCAACCGGAGGGCCTTCTTCTTTCAGAATTACCGTCTTCGGGGTGAATTTTTTATTCAAGATGGCCGCCACTTCGCGGGCCACTCCGATCATGCCGAGGCAATCGGAGCGGTTGGCTGTCAACTCCAGAACTAAAACTTTATCGGTCTCTCCTAAGACTTCCGCCACGGGAAGACCTGGCTGGAGCGGACCTTTCTCAAAGACCCAGATTCCCGAAGACTCCTTCTCCAGGCCCAGTTCCGCCCCTGAACACAACATTCCCTGGGAGGGGACCCCTTTGAAGTTAACTTCACCAATGGCTTTCCCATTCGGTAAAATCGACCCCGGCAGGGCTAAGGGGACAAAATCCCCGGCTTTTAAATTTTTGGCCGCGGTAATTACAGTTTTTACACCGTATTTGCCGGCATCGGCCTTGGTAACCAACAGATTATCCGCCTGTGGGTGCTTTTCGATCGCCGTAATCATGGCAGTAACAATACCCTTGTATTTGGCGGCCTGGTCTTCAATATCTTCAACCGCAATTCCGGCCATGGTCATTTTTTCGGCCAATTCCTCCACCGGAATGTCGAGATTGATTAAATCAGAAAGCCATTCAAACGAGACACGCATTCTTCTCTCCTCCAAACGAAATTCAACTTAGGGTTTTGGGAACTATTAAATGCTTTATTAAGCATAATCCGGGATCCAGGAGTCAGAAGCCCAGAGGATGTCTGATTCAGCGGAGCCTATTCACTTTTGAAGTCTTGATCCTGGCCAATAAGCTTTCGCTTAAAGATTTTATTCTGTCCTTCTGGATTCTGGCTTCGGTATTCCTGCCATCAATTCCGGCTCCTATCCGGCTTCTAGCTCCTAATGTTAGAACTGCGCTAAAAATCGCCAATCGTTCTCATAAAAGACCCGGATATCCTTGATGTCGTATTTTAACATGGCTATGCGCTCCACTCCCATCCCAAAGGCGAACCCCGAAACTTCCGCCGGATCATATTTGGACATTTCCAAAACCCGCGGATTGACGGAACCGGCGCCTAAAATTTCCAGCCAGCCGCTGCCTTTACAAACCCGGCAGCCTTTACCAGCGCAACTACAGGAGACGTCAACCTCGGCGCTGGGTTCGGTAAATGGGAAAAAACTGGGCCTTAAACGGATCTGCCGGTCTTCCCCGAAAAGTTTTTTGGCAAAAATGGTTAGAACCCCTTTTAAATCACCAAATGTAATCCCCTTATCGACCACTAGCCCCTCCACTTGCAGAAACATCGGCGAGTGGCTGGCATCGAGGGCATCACGCCGGTAAACCCTTCCCGGAGCGATGATCCGGATCGGATTGGGGTAGAGCCGTTCCATAGTCCGGACTTGAACCGGAGAGGTATGAGTCCGCAGCAGGACTTCCTGAGTGATATATAAAGAATCCTGCATATCACGGGCGGGATGGTTTTTAGGCAGATTAAGGGCCTCGAAATTATAATAATCGGTTTCAATCTCCGGTCCTTCGGCGACAGAAAATCCCAAACCCAGAAAAATATCCTGGATCTCCTGTAAAACAAGTTGTAAGGGGTGGGCATGGCCGAACTTGGGCTTCCGGCCGGGTAAAAAAATGTCCAGCTTCTCCTGGGCCAGCTTTTGCTGTTGTTCTTTAGCGGCTATTATCCGTCCGCGCTCTTCAAGCATTTCTTCGATGGTCTGCCGGACTTGGTTGACGAGTTCGCCAACGGCCGGCCGTTCCTCCGGGGCCAGTTCCCCCATTCCCCTCAATATTGCGGTCAGAGAACCTTTTTTCCCCAGATATTTTACTCTGATCTCATTTAACTCGGCGCTTTCTTCCGCTGCTTGAATCCGGTTTAACGCTTCTAATTTCAACCTCTCCAGTTTCTCTTTCATTCAAAAACCCTCCTATAAAAAAAACCCTTCATCCCCACGGGACGAAAGGTTAATTTCGCTGATACCACCCAAAAATTAAGTAAAAGTACGGGACACCAATCCGATACCCTCTCCGGATAACGGCGGAGAAACCGTCACAGCCTACTCTTCGCTAAATTGCTCGCGCTTTCAGCCTGCAGTTCAAGAGGGAACTTCCCGGACATCGGTTTGGGAAAGGCTTTCAGTCAGGACCTTTCTCCCTGCGACCATCCCGGATGCGGTACTTTCCTCCATCATCACTTTTAAATATGAAATTGGTGAAAAATATAAAGTTCTAAACTAAACTAGTTTTAACAATTTCCCGGTAAATCAAATAGGCGGTGATAGAACCCGTAGTCTCAAAGACTCTCCAAAAAAAATCCGCTGACAATGTCATTCTGATCATCCCCTTTTTCACAGACTGTTGTCGTGAAAACGGTCACCGCAAAGCCTACCAATATTATATCAAAGCCATTTAACTTTGACAAGTGTTCTTCATAAAGCGTTGCCGGATGGCTTCATAAACCAGCACTCCGGCCGAGACTGAAACATTGAGCGATTCCGCCCGCCCCGGCTGGGGAATCAAGACTTTTTTAATAGAATAATTTTCCCATTCCCCCTTCAACCCCCTTCCCTCATTGCCGATCAATAGAAGGGTGGGCGGAGTCAGGTCGCGCTGAAAATAAATCTCAGTGGCTTTTATATCCCCGGCGATGATCTGGAGACCTTGCTTTTGCGCCTGTTCCGCAATTAACCCCGGTTTAGCATTCCTGTATATCTTCTGGTGAAAAATGCCGCCTTGACTGGCCCGGACTACCTTTCCCTGGTAAGGATCGGCCGTTTCCGGAGTAAAGATTAATCCATCAAGAGCGCAAGCCCAGGCAATCCTGATGATAGTGCCGACATTCCCTGGGTCCTGTAAACCGTCGACAATTAGACCTAAGGTAAACCTGGAAAAATCAAAAGCGGATTCCTCCGGGATTTCCAGTACGGCTAAAACCCCCTGGGGGTTCTCGGTTTCGGCGATTTTAGCGAAGATTGACTCACTAACCTCATACCCCTCGTTTTTTGTTGCCAAAACTTCTAAAAGCCGCCTTCCTTCCTCAGAGCTAGTAAGCTTCGGAGACCAAAAAAACAGCCGAATTGGTACAGTAGACTTTAAGGCCTCCTGGACCAGATGGATCCCTTCGGCTAAGAATAGTTTCTGCTCCAGGCGGCCTTTTTTATGGTGTAAACTACTTACCAATTTAATTAAACTGTTGGTATTGCTGGTAATCACCCGAATTCACCTGCGATATTAAGGCAGCGCTTCGATTTTTTTTATTCTTTCACTGGTGGGGGGATGGGTGGAAAGAAACGTCAACGCCCCGGGGGTATCCCCATTCTGGGCCAAGAATCTCTGCCAAAAATTCACCAAATCTTCTTTATTATAGCCGGCTTTTTGCATAAAACCGACCCCGTAACGATCCGCTTCGTACTCGGCATCCCGGCTGTACCCCAGTTGAGCCAGGCTTAAGGAAATAGCCGCCAACTGACCGAGCTGTTCATTCCGGTCGGAGCCCTTGTTCAAAAGCAAACCCAGAATAACCGAGAACCCCACCGAACGGTAAATAGCCTGCATGCTGTGGCGCCGGTCGATATGGGCGATTTCATGCCCTAAAACCCCGGCAAGCTCAGAGTCGTTTTTAATATACGATAATAAACCGGTATTCACAAAGACGTAGCCGCCGGGCAGGGCAAAGGCGTTGACGCTGTCGTCTTGTACCACCGTTAGACTAAAATGAAGTTCATCCCGGCGACTGCATTGAGCGACCAGCTTGTTAAATAAATTGTTATAATGTTCGGTTTGATCCGGCGGTAGGTGAACTACCCTCTTTTGGGCCGTAATGCTTTCGTAGTTATTGCGCCCAATATCCTGTTCCAACCCCAACGCCAAGGAATCCCAGAAAGATTGGGCAAAACCGGCCGATTGGGCGAAACTGAAGCTCGATATTAAGACGCAGAGAATTAAAACAGGCTTTTTAATCCTCATTTGCTTACACCTCAATCCTTATTGTCTCCATAATCATTCACCTCGGATATCATTTTTCCTGCCGGATGATGGTTCTTCGGCGACCTTTTATTGGCATAACTTTTTTAGCCGGTTATGAAAAAAACCACCTTTACGGTGGTTGGCTAAAAAATATAATAACTGCCTCTATAAGCCGAGTTCTGTGACTTGTATTAAAACAAGCCGGTAACCATTTATCTACGGCGCCGGTTGCCCGGCGTCTCCAGCGACCAACCCGGGAGAGAAGCGGGCCGCTTCATTTCTCCCCTATTTGGTCTTGCTCCGGATGGGGTTTGCCAAGCCGGCCAATTCCTTGACCGCTGGTGCGCTTTTACCGCACCTTTTCAGCTTTGCCGGCCTCAAAACTATGAGGCGGCGTTTCCTTTTCTGCGGCACTTTCCGTGGGGTCGCCCCCCCTGGACGTTATCCAGCATCCCGCCCTATGGAGCTCGGACTTTCCTCGGATCAAAATCCGCGGTTACCCGAGGCAGTTATCTAATACCGTTTGGCATCCGAAAGGATATTTTTAAAGGGTACGGAATACCAAGTAAGCATTCATAAGCAAGGCAAACTCTACGTTTAAATGCAACTTGGCGTAATTTTTAAGAGACTTGCTTTAGTGTACCACCTGATTCTAATTATGTCAAATCTCCAAATTGGAAAAGCGGAGAAAAGCCTTTTTTACCTCCGGTTCAAGGAGCCAGCTGTAAAAACGGCTGGCGGGGAATGTTTCGTAAAACTCCAAATAATAGAGTCATAAATAAACAGAGATAAAGCAGAAAAGGGGATGACGCTGCCCGGTTGTTTCGCTTCCCCGGCAAGAAAATCCTGATTAGGACCGAATAACCGCCGGCCATGGAAAAAACCGGCAGCAACAAAAAATTATACCGCAGGGCCTTTAAAATATTTCCATGAAGCAGTTGATGCAGCGCCCGCAATGATCCGCAACCGGGGCAGTAATAATTGGTCAACAAATAAAAAGGACAGGGCGGATAGAAGTTCCACCGCCCGGGATCAAAATGAAATAGAATTAACACTCCGATAGCCAAAACAATAAGCGTCCAGCGTAAAATTTTCCGTTTCATAATTGAATTTTCAATAATAGATAATCCGGCCGCAATTTTCGCAATATGTCAAGGCATCCTCGCCCCGTTTAACCTTTTGTAATAATGAATCGGAGAAACTTATATGGCAAGCCCCGCAGCTGTCGGACTTTACCCGGGCGATTCCCACTCCCTGGTGGGTGCCGGCAATTTTGCGGTAACGTTCGAGCCATTCAGGGGGAACCTGTAATTGCAGTTCCGAACTTTCCTGCTTTAACCCGCTTTCCTCACAAGCAATTTCCGCCAGTCTTTGCCGGATCTCCTCCCCGGCGGCGGCAACTTCCCGCTCGCATGCTTGTAAACGTTTCTGAAGATCCGTCCGTTGTTGCAGGAATTTTTCATCCTGTTCCATTAAGACCAGGAGCTGGTCCTCTAACTTTTCAATGTTTTTCCGGTATTCGGCCGCTTTCTGCTGCACTTGTTCCAACCCCCGGGAACTGACTACAGAACCGTTATAGAGTTTTCCATCTTCAGCTTTTAAACGGTCCTGACAGGTTCTCAACTCCAGGTCATACTGGCGTTGCAAATTGTGATTTTTCTTGATCTCCGCTTCAAGCCCGGCAAGGGCAGCCGTTATCTCTTTTTGCAAAGCGGTTAAAGCCGGTAGATTGGTATTGTCCCGGACTTTCTCACGGGTTCTTTGCAAACTCAACAATTTGCTTTCGATCTCTTGAATTCTAAATAAGATCGGAAGGTAAGCCATTTTTTCCTAACTCCTCACTGCTCCCAACAGGTCTTTGTAGGTATCGATATCCATTCCCACCGTGGTGCGTTTGGCAATAAAATCCGGGCCTTTCTGGCGGGAGCATTCAATACAGCGCTGTGTCTCCGGTAAAGCCGCCACTCTCTCCGCAGGTATAATACCTCCGCAAAGCTGACATTTTCTAATCACGTTCAGTAACCCCCTTATAAAGTTAGGTATGGTTCCTCCTGAATCGTGCTGCACGGTACCGCTTCAAAGCTTTCTTCTGTTTTGAAAACCCCGTTTAAAAAACCGCAAATCATCGGAATAAAACCGCGTTCGGTAGCCCAATGCCCGGCCGCAATTACGGCCAAACCTTTCTCCTTGGCGTATAAAAAATCATGGTAACCCATTTCGCCCGTTAAATATGCATCCGCCCGGTTTTCAGCAGCAGCGGAAACCATATTCCCGCCGCTCCCGGAACAAATAGCCAACCGCCGAATCAATTTCCCTGGTCTGCCTGAAACCCGGATCCCTTTAACCGCCAATTTTTTCTGCACCATAGCAACGAAATCATCAAAGGTGAGCGCTGTTTTGAGGTTACCGACACGGCCCAGACCTTGCCTGCCAGAACCAGCCAATGGGTAAACATCAACCGCCGGGGTTTCGTAAGGATGATTCTGGGTAATCGCCTTCAACACTCCAGGAAGATGTCGCGGCCCGGCGACCATCTCCAGCCGGATTTCGGAAACTTCGGTAAATTCCCCCGGCCGCCCGGTAAAAGGACGCGCCTGGGAACCGGGTTTAAAGGTTCCAATACCCTTCAATCCGAAGGAGCATCCGGTGTAAGCGCCGATAGTTCCCGCCCCGGCTTCAGCCATAGCAGTTCTTACCGCCGCCAGGTGATCCTCCGGCGTAAAAACAACCACTTTATATAATTGTTCCATAACGGGCTCCAATGGTTCAATCTGAGTCAGCCCGAATTGTTCAGCCAAATACTGATTTAAGCCCTTTTCCGCTTTATCCATATTGGTGTGAGCGGCGATTAAAAAAAGACCCTGTTTGATTAAAAGCTCCAGGCAACGGCCAACCGGGGCGCCGGGATCAACCCGTGTCAACGGCTTAAAAATTAAAGGATGGTGGAGCACAAAACCATCGACTCCATGTTCTATGCCTTCCTGAATTACTTCCGGATTTAGATCTAGAGCGACCATAACCCTGGTTGCGTCAGCATCAGCGGAGCCGACCTGTAGCCCGACCCGGTCCCAACTCTCGGCCAAATCCCAGGGCGCCAAAGTACCTAGCGCTTCAACAATTTGCTTAACTTGCGGCAATCGCGATCACTCACTTTAGAGACCGTCCGGAAAGAACGGTTATTAGCAATGAGACACGGAGAACCTTCCATTGGTATTATGTATATTTCGGATCGGGAAACTAAAATCCTTCCCTTATCAAAATTATTTCCGGATAACTGCCCGAACTTACACGGACCTAAATAAATAAAAAAAGCGGGTCTCCCCACTTTCCTTGCAAAAATTTGATTGTTGGTGGGCCCACATGGGATCGAACCATGGACCGATCGGTTATGAGCCGACTGCTCTACCGCTGAGCTATGGGCCCAAAAAAGTGACATTTAGTATTATACAACGAATTCATCAAAACATCAAGTGTATTAACTCGATTTTGCTAATCCAAAAAATCCTTTAATTTCTTACTGCGGCTGGGATGCCGAAGTTTCCGCAAGGCTTTGGCTTCAATTTGCCTGATTCTCTCCCTGGTTACATTGAAGATTTGCCCAACTTCTTCCAAAGTTCGCGCCCGTCCGTCATCAAGGCCGAACCGCAAGCGTAAAACTTTCTCCTCACGCGGAGTAAGCGTATTCAGGACTTCTTCCAGCTGTTCCTTTAATAAACGAAAGGAAGCCGCCTCAGCAGGCGCCGGAGCATCCTGATCTTCAATAAAATCTCCTAAATGACTATCTTCTTCTTCCCCAATGGGGGTTTCCAGCGAGACAGGCTCCTGGGCGATTTTCATAATTTCCCGGACCCGGTCGGGGCTCATCTCCATCTCTTCGGCGATCTCTTCGGCGGTCGGTTCGCGGCCCAAACTTTGCAATAATTGGCGGGAAACCCGGATTAATTTATTGATGGTCTCCACCATGTGCACGGGGATCCGGATGGTCCGGGCTTGATCGGCAATAGCGCGGGTAATAGCCTGCCTTATCCACCAGGTAGCGTAAGTACTAAATTTATAGCCTTTACGATAATCGAATTTTTCAACCGCTTTGATCAAACCGAGGTTACCTTCCTGGATCAGGTCTAAAAAGAGCATCCCGCGGCCAACATAACGTTTGGCAATACTTACCACCAAGCGCAAGTTGGCTTCGGCCAAACGGCGTTTAGCGGTCTCGTCTCCCTCTTCCACCCGGCGGGCCAGCTCAATTTCTTCAGTAGCTGAGAGCAAAGGAACCCGGCCAATTTCTTTCAAATACATTCTTACCGGATCATCAAGGGCTATTCCCTCGGGAATGGTCAGATCGAGTTCAACTTCCTCGTTTTCCGCTTGGAAAACCTCGCGTTCCTCTGTTGCTTCCTCGCTGGTGTCAGGCATAATTTCTACGCCGTTGCTGGCCAAGGTCTCGTAGATCTCATCTATTTGATCGGTAGACAGATCGACCTGTTCCAGAGTATCCATGATTTCGCGGTATGAAATAATCCCTTTCCTCTTGCCTTTTGCAATGAGTTCCTTGATTCCTTCAATGTTTGGCAAGGCCTTTTCTTTACTCAAGCTTATTTACCATCCTTCCAGGGGTAGGAGATTCAATAAAAGTAAAATTGTATTTAAAACGCTGTTTATAAAGCTGCTGCATTCTTTTTTTCCGGTACTCCCGCCCGCTCTTTAAATACCTGCCGAGAACCGCGGGTACTCCTTTTGTAATTTCCGTTTTAACTCTGTAAATTCCTGAATTTTCAACTTAAGGCCGGCTTCAGAGATGGGCTGGCCCAGCTCATCCCGGCCTGTTGTCAGTTGGTCGGTTAGGTTTTGAATCCGTTCCTGAAGATGGAGCATTTTAAGGCGTTGAATACTTCCTTCGATGTCGGACTGGGATTGCTTCATCTCATGCTCGGCTACTAAGGAAACGGCCACTTCCCGCAGGGAATCGCTAATTTCCATTAAAAATCGGGAATTTTCGACAATGCCTCCGGCCCGTTGAATCTCCGCCCATAAATCCCGCCAAATCTCAAAACTGAACTCTTCCATATTTAATTCTTCTTTTATTCGCTTAAATTTATCATATTCCTGCAAAGCCATTTGCAAAAGTTCCTTTTCAGTCTCAAAAATTCCCTTTTTTAAAGGGGAAAGGGTCTCCGGGTTTATTCCGCCGATAAATGGCCCGATTTTTTCATTTGTCCCATTAGTATAACTATTATACCGATTCCTATCCAGAACCGGAGATTTTTTCCTGTTCCGTTTCAGCCATTCTTCAAATTCGGCAAAAATCGACACTTCGGAAATTCCGATCATCCGGGAAAGTTGGCGCAGATAAAACTCCCTGGTAATACGGTTGTTGATTGCCGCCAATTCGGGAAGCACTGCTTGCACCGCCCGGCTCTTCCCGTCGGGGGAGTCCAGATTAAATTCTTTAATGGCCAGGCCGATTTTAAAATCGATTAAATCGGCAGCCTTGGCAAGTAATGAAGCAAATTCAGCGCCGCCTTTTCCTTTGATAAAAGAGTCCGGATCTTCATTCACCGGTAAATTAAGAATTTTCACCTTCAAACCGGCTTCTTGCAGAAGCTCCATTCCCCGGAGGGTCGCTTTTTGGCCGGCGGTATCGGCGTCGTAAGCCAGGACAACTTCCGAAGTATATTTCTTAATAAGCCGGGCTTGCTCCTTGGTTAAGGCCGTACCCAAAGAAGCCACGGTCTGCGTAAACCCCGCTTGATGCGCCTGAATAACATCGAAGTAACCTTCGACAATTATCGCCTGATTCAATCGGCGGATGGCCTCTTTGGCGATAGATAATCCGAATAGGAAGCGGCCTTTGTGAAACAGCTCCGTCTCCGGCGAGTTAAGATATTTCGGCTGGCTGTTATCTATAACCCGGCCCCCGAAACCGACCACATTTCCCTTGATATCGGTAATGGGAAAGATAATCCGCTCCCGGAAACGGTCATAAAAACCATTCTCCCCCAAGCTCACTAAGCCTAACTTTTCGGCTTGTTCAAGCGCAAAACCTTTTTTCCGCAAGACCCCGGTTAAACTGTGCCACGTTGCCGGAGCATAACCCAGATTAAAACGCTTCCAAGAATCAGCATTAATTCCCCGTTCCGTCAGATATTGGCGGGCCTGCTTCCCGGCTTCCGCCTTTAACAAATACTGATTATATAAAGCCGCTGTCAGGGAATTTATTTTCCACAACTGTTCCCGGTAATGATCGGCCGGGCCGCTTTTCGGTAATTCCGGCCAAACGATCCCGGAGCGGTCGGCCAATATTTTGGCTGCTCCAATAAAATCCAAATTTTCCAACTTCATAATAAAGCTGAAAACATCCCCGCCGGTGCCGCAGCCGAAACAATAGAAAAACTGTTTCTCCGGATTCACGTTAAAAGAAGGCGTTTTTTCGGAATGAAAAGGGCAGAGTCCCACCATGGATCTTCCGGCCCGCCTTAAACTGACGTATTCGGAAATTACGGAGACAATGTCGTTTTTTTCTTTAATTTGTTCAAATAACTCCTGTTTTAACCCTTTATCCAACTCGCCACCGGCTCTTATCTCTTCCAGATTTGCTGATTTATAACTATTCTTCGCTACTGAAGATTATTAATCGTTCAAAGATTAACGCGCTCCCCAACTGCGGGGAACAAACTGAGCGACAAAAATCTCATTGGCAAAACGGTCGGTCATTCCCGCGATATAGTCTACCGCAGCCAGTCCGGGATCACCGCCTGAAAACCGGCTTATATGTTCCGGAACCTCCCGGTGGTTTTCAAGAAAATATTCATATAGACTCCGCAGTAGTTTAGCGACTTTATACTCTTCAGCTTTGGCTAATGAACCGATGTACACCTTTTCAAACAGGAAAGAGCGAAACTGATTTAGCAGTTCTTCAGTTGCGGCGGAAAAAGAAACTTCGGCCTTTCCGGAACTGGTTTCCACCATGTCCCGGATAAAAACGGTCAACCTTTCCGAAGAGTTGGTCCCCAGTTTTTCGGTAATAAAATCGGGGATCTCGTTAGCTTGGATGATTCCGCCCCGAACCGCGTCATCAAGATCATGATTGACATAGGCGATCCGATCGGCCCACCGGACGACCCGCCCTTCCAAAGTAACCGGAAGTTCGGGACCGGTATGCCGCAAAATCCCATCTCGGACTTCAAAGGTTAGATTTAAACCGGGGTAGCTTTTTCCGGCCGACTCCAGCCAGTCCACTACCCGTAAACTTTGTTCGTTATGGCGAAACCCGCCTTTGACCAACTGGTTTAAAGCCGCCTCGCCGGCATGACCAAATGGTGTATGCCCTAGATCGTGTCCCAAGGCAATCGCCTCGGTAAGGTCCTCATTTAACTTAAGCAATCTGGCAATTGTCCGGGCGATTTGCGCCACTTCCAAAGTATGGGTAAGGCGGGTCCGGTAATGGTCTCCTTCCGGGGCGATGAAAACCTGAGTTTTATGTTTCAAACGGCGAAAAGCCTTGGAATGAATAATCCGATCCCGGTCTCTTTGAAAATCCAAACGCAAAGGACAAGGCGGCTCCGGATATTGCCGCCCTTTTGAAGCCGAAGAGCGAACCGCCCATCCGGCTAAAGTCGAATTTTCCCGTTCCATTAGGGTAGATTTAAAATCCATGCCTTCCCCCGGGTGTTGGTTAGAATTCATTACGGAAAAAAAAGCGCCTAGAGCGCTTCAAAACCTTTGGGAGTCAATTTTATCGTTTTTACGGTGCCCTCCTCTCCTAACTGACCCAGCTCTTTACCGTTAAAGGTCAAACTAACGCCAGCCGGATTGCCGATCTTTAGAATCATCTCCTTTTGCGCCATCCAAACCTGCTGGGTATAGGAGGGATCGAAGGTCAAGCCGTCCGCCCCGTATAGATAATCGCCATCAATCTTGATTTGCATCCATACTCGTTCCTTAAACAAAGCATTTACGGTAATTGGAGCCGGTAAAACCTGTTTGTCCGTTTTTCCGGCATTTGAATCAGCATTGGTGGAAAGATCTGCCGGAACAGAAGGAAGGGTCTCCTCTTTCAGCCCAACCTTCTGGAATCTGGGAAATAAGAAGAAGCTTAAAACAAGAAGTATCCCGATTAGCGCCACTACAATACCCAGATAAAGCCCTTTTAGCTGTTCACTGTCGGCGCTTGTTTTATTATCCTCCTGTAAAGTGGCTTGTTTCTGAACTTGACGGATCTCCTCTTCCCGGGCATTCTTTAGCTGGTTATAGCGCTGTAAAACCTCCTGCCCGTCCAGACCAATGGCATTAGCGAAATTAACCAGGAAGCCTTTCCGGTATACCTCCCCGGGAATCCCTTCAAAGTCGCCGCGATCAATAGCTTCCAAATAGCGTAAGCTGATTTTCGTAGCTTCCTGAATCTCTCTTAAAGAGATGTTCTTCGCTTCCCGCACCCGGTGGAGGTATTCACCGATCTCCCTCAAGCGGGCCACCCCCCGTTTTTGTTATAGGCAGTTTTAGTAATTTATAATAAAAATAAACAATTGTTTAATTTACAAATTGTCAACCGCTAAAGGCCTTTAAAATCTTACTATATATTCTAGTTAAGCGATTCAGTTCCTTCCGGAAAAACAAAATTACCGCTCGGTTTGTCGTTTTTTTATCTCTTCCAGCTGCCGGGCATTTATATAAACTTCGCGGGGTTTACTCCCTTCATATGGGCCAATCATCCCTTTAGCCTCCATCAAATCAACCAGCCGCGCCGCTCTAGTATATCCCACTTTTAACCGCCGTTGAAGCAGTGAAGCCGAGGCTTGACCATAATCGACCACTATTCTGACGGCATCCCAGAGCAACTCATCATCTTCCTGAGTTGCCGGCTCTTTTTTATCCGGAATGTTCAGAAAACGCTCCTGATACTTCGGCTCTCCCTGCGCTTTCCAATGCTGGATCACCGCCTCGATCTCCTTCTCAGTGACTAGAGCGCCCTGGACCCGGCGGGGTTTCATCGAACCGACCGGTGAAAATAGCATATCTCCCCGGCCTAAAAGACGTTCAGCTCCGGCGCTGTCTAAAATTGTCCTGGAGTCGACCTGGGAAGATACAGCGAAGGCAACCCTGGAAGAGATATTGGCTTTAATCAACCCGGTAATAACATCCACCGATGGGCGTTGGGTGGCGATTACCAAATGAATGCCGGTAGCCCTGGCCATCTGGGCCAAACGGCAGATACAATCCTCGACCTCCACTGGGGCCAACATCATTAAATCAGCCAATTCATCGATGATTACAACTATGTAAGGCAAAAAATCCCCCTCGTTAGCCTGTCCGTTATATTTATCCAAATCCCTCACCCGGGCCTCGGCGAACAATTTATAACGGCGCTCCATCTCCTCAACCACCAGCTTTAAAACTCCGGAGGCCTTTTTAGCTTCGGTAACCACCGGAGCCATCAGATGAGGAATACCATTATACATTGATAATTCAACCATTTTGGGATCGATCATAAAAAATTTAACCTCGCCGGGATATGCCTTAAAGAGAATACTCATAATCAAAGTATTGATACAAACGCTTTTGCCGGATCCGGTAGCTCCGGCCACTAGTAAATGAGGCATTTTCCCGAGGTCAGCCATTACGATCTCCCCGGCGATGTCGACCCCTAGCCCCACACTGAGTTTCCCGGAACTCCAAAAAGTTTTGGAGTCCAAAATATCCCGGAAGGTAACTATCTGGGGCTCCTGATTCGGGACCTCGATGCCGATCGCGGCTTTCCCGGGGATGGGGGCTTCAAGCCGCAAACCTTTAGCTGCCAAGGCTAAAGCCAAATCATCGGTTAAATTGACAATCCGGCTAACCTTGACGCCGGGCGCCGGTTGGAGATCATACCTAGTGATCACCGGACCGTAATGAACGTCGATTACTTTAGCATTAATCCCGAAGTTGGCCAGTGTTTCTTCTAGTTTTTTCGATTGATCCAAAATCCGGGCGCCCTTTCTCTGGCGGGCGGCAGCCGGAGGACCAATTAGATCGGCGGCCGGTAATATGTATTGTCCGGCCTTTAAGAGGGGTTTTTGAACCGGCCCTGGCAAAGGCTCCTTGGTTTTGACTTCTTTCTTAATTTCTTTCGATTTATCCTTCTCTTTTAACATATTCTGCAAAGTGGCAATAACCGGACTTGAACGGTTCTCCTTGGCCGGAAAAGGAATTATCTTGGGAGCCTGCCGCTCCTCATACTGCTGATACCCTCTGGGGGCACCGGCCGTTGAATACTGTTCCGCATTTTCCGGAAGATCTGTCTCCCCTTGGCGCTTGGATTTCCGGCCCAGATTAGCAATAAAATCAATCAAAGGCCGGTCGAGGGCTAAAATAGCGGCCACCATCAGCCAAATAAACATAAAAACACCGGTCCCGAATTTACCGAATAGCCGCAACAAATTTAAAGCCAAAAAATGTCCAACCACCCCGCTGCCTTCGACGGCCAAATCCCAATTGTCCGGAGTCACCGTAAGACCGCTAAAAAAATGCATGATCAACAAGGCCCATAAAAAAAGCATGGTTAATGCCAGGAATTGTTTGGTAAGCCGGATCCCCCGGCGCCAAACTAGTAGTGTCCATCCGATTAAAGCCACCAAAATGACAGGGATGATTGCCCCGTTACGCCCGAAGGTATAGAACAAACCCCGTTTAAGAATCTCACCGATAAAACCGGCTCCGCTAAAGTAAATGGCGGCTACAGATAATACGGCTATCCCCAATAAAAGGACTCCGATAATTTCGTTGCGTTGCTCGGCCAGCCGATCATCCGTTTCCTCATCCGGGTTTCCCGGGACTTTTTTGGCATCAACCATTATTGTTCACCCTCTTCAAGAACCACCACCGCAATATTCGCCGAATGAGCGGCTATTCGTAGCAGATTGCTTAACATCTCCACATAGACAACCCCCGAACCAGGCCAGCATTTTCCCTGGTTGAGACGGTGTATATGATTCTGACGCAGCTCTTCCTCAAGTTTATCGATATTGGCCTCCCGGTTTTCAATCTGCTTGGCTATCTCCAAATTGTTCTCCCGTAACGCCTCACAGGCTTTAAGATAAAGGTCGAGCGACTTCCCGAAGAACAGTTCAAGTTCATTAATAGCTATCTCCGAAAACGGCAATTGTTCCTGGTATTTTTTCTCGGCTAAATTGGCTATACTGTTGGCGTGATCCCCAACCCGTTCAATATCACTCACTACATGCAACAGGCCGGCCAACCGGCGGGATTGGGCTTCAGTTAGGGAATTTTGCGATAATAAAGCCGACAAATAAAAGGTAATTTGTTCCTGGAGATCATCAACTGTTGTTTCATCACGATAAATACCGTCCAACAGGTGCACTTGACCTCGCAAAAAAGCCAGCCGGGCCGATTTCAACATTTCCAGAGCGATTAGGGCCATTTGATTGATCTCGTGGGTTGCCAAAATTAAGGCTAGAGCCGGACTTTGCAACGCCCGGCGGTCTAAATAGGTCGTCCCGTCCGAGCCGATAGTATTCTTTTCGGTATGATTAAAAAAGCGCCACTTGGACGCCGGAATTGTAACCGGAAACCAAAGCAGGATTACGGACATATTAAACAAGGAATGGGCCATTGCTAATTGCCAGACGTTAAACCAGCGGGTGTCAATGAAACCGGTAGTCACGCGCCATTGGAAAACTGATGTTTTAAACCATTGAAACCCGGTGTACAAGTGTTGACTTACCCAATTGACGCTTCCAAAAGCAAAGGGGATTAATATCAACCATAACAAAGCCAGCGACATATTGAAGGAGAACTGAAACCAGTTCGCCTTGCGGGCGGTAGACAATCGATCCAAGTCTACCAGCATATTGATTACCGATGCCCCTACATTGGCGCCGATTATGATCGCAATCGCCCCGCTTAGGAAGGTTGAGGGGTTCAAACCAAAGTCGACTCCGATGATTCCCTGAGTCAAAACAACCACGGTGTTACTGCTTCGTAAAACCGCCGCCAGGGTCAATCCCAGCAGAAAACCGGACCAGGGTTTTAAAAAAATTCCCCTAATAAATTCCGCTGCCTGAGTATGGGCAGCCAGGGTCTGAAACGATTGATGAAAAATCTCAAAACCAAGATACATCAAAGCTAAGCTAAATACAACCTGTCCTAAATAATGCAAATTACGTTTTTTGCCGTAGAGCCAGAATAAATAGCCGGCAAATAACAGAATAAATGTAGCAACCCCGATATTGAGCGCCATCAATTGAGCCGTCACGGTCAATCCCAGATTAACGCCGAGCATGATCCATAAAGCCGGCCATAAACCAAGTAGACCCGCATTTACCAGGCCGGAAACCATCCCGAAAGTCAAGATATTGCTTTGAAGCGCGGCAGCCATTCTAAATCCAGTGAAAATACTGGAGAGCGGCCCCCTGACCCGGGTCTCCAAAATAGCTCTGATTCTTTCGCCGGCCATTTTTTGCACGCCGTCGCCCAGCCGGAAAATGGCGTATAAAAAGAGGCCGAGACCCCCGACAAGGCTTAAAACTCCTTCAACTAACGGCAAAATCATTTCCCCCTATTGCTCTGACTCAATCTATAATTCTTGGAGTTTTTAGGAATTCCTCCATATTCCGGAATCAAAATGGAGAGTAAAGCTTAAATGGCATGTTATTTTCGAAGTCGGCAATTTATACCGGGTTGTATTCAAAACGTACAGTTTTTCTAGCTTATGAATGCTTATTCGCTATTACGAATTATTCATCTAAAAAGTATAGCTTAATTCCTTAAAAATAAAAACCCCCATTTTGGAGGTTCAAAATATTAACATTATTAAATCCGGCTTAGAGTTAGAGTAAGCGAAACTTTATTTCTAATACGGTTTCATAATTGAACCGGGCTGCCAATCCGGATTCAGATAATCCCGGGGATTGGTGCTGATAAGGCGATTAATTTTCATCTGCCCTCCATCTGCCGGCGAGACCAGGAAACTCATCCCGTTTCTTTGAATTTCCACTTCCTCCGCCTGTTTCGATTGGTGTTCACAATCATCCTCGTCAAAGATGAATTCCGGCGGAAAGATGGTATATAAGAACATTATTGGATCTCCTTCCCTCTGGATTTAACTTTCAGTTCCACCAATTCGTCCAGTTTTTTCAAAGCCTGACTGATTCCGCCGACTTCATTGATTAAACCGCAGGCTACAGCGTCTTTCCCCACAATGACCGTCCCGATATCCCGCACTAGATCCCCGGTCCTAAACATCAACTCCCGGAACCGCTCCTCAGTTATTTCGGAATGACTGGTGACAAACTTAATAACCCGGTCTTGCATTTTATCTAGATACTCGTAGGTTTGCGGAACCCCCACCACTAAACCGGTTAAGCGCAGCGGATGAATGGTCATGGTAGCGGTTTCAGCGATAAAGCTATAATCAGTCGCGACCGCAATCGGCACACCAATGGAATGGCCGCCGCCCAACACCAAGGAAACAGTGGCTTTCGATAAACTTTCCAACATTTCGGCTATCGCCAGGCCGGCCTCCACATCCCCGCCAACCGTATTCAAGATCACCAACAATCCGTGGATATTCTTATTTTGCTCAATAGCCACCAACTGCGGGATAATATGCTCATATTTCGTGGTTTTGTTTTTGGGAGGCAGCACTATATGACCTTCGATTTGCCCGACTATGATCATGGCATGGATATTGCTTTCGGCAGAGGCCGGAGTATTTGTTTGCCCCAGCGTTTTTAAATTACGTAAAATTAGCCTTTGTTTTCTGGGATTTTGCCTTACCGGTTGCTCAAAAGGTTGCTCCGCAGGATTCTCCCCGCCCGGTTCGGTTGGAGTTTCTCCATACTGTTGCTTTATATCTTCCAACCATTATTCCTCCTTATCAGCTTATAGTATTTCATGGTGAAGAGAATTCATTCTTCCTTATCATCTCCGGCATGGATTGCAACCTGGTCTTAAAATCGCCGCTTGCAAAAAAACATATACCTTCGCGGGGAAAAATGATAAAATGTCAGTAAAGCCTGTTTAATTAGGGGTAATAATGGATTAACGGGAAGGAAGGGGTTTTCATGGACGAAAACAATGCGCTGAAGGAGTTCCTGAAACCGGGGAAAAATGTTCAACTTGAGTTTACCGCTGATAACGGCCGGAAATTAATCTACCGGACTGTAGTCTGGGATTTTGACCAGGATCAACTCCGCCTTTTGCTGCCGAAGAATGATGCCTTTTTCAATAACCTGGCGCCGGATACCAAGGTTACCCTTATTTGCCGGAATGATACCGAAGAAAACGATTATGTTTTGGCCACCCAATTCATTAAAACCGAACCCGGGCAACCGTTGCTAGTGATTGAGAAACCCGCCGATATTAAATTCACCGTCGGCCGCCGTTTTTTTCGCTGCGAAGTAAATCTGCCCTTTGATGGCTTCCTAAAAAAAGATAAATTTAAAGGTCAAGTCATAAATTTATCCGCCAATGGCTTATACGCCATTATCAATCCCACCCTGCAAATGGAACCGGGATCGATTCTAACTTGCCGGATGTTGCTGCCTACCTCCAATGAACCGTTGTTGTTTGTAGGTAAAGTAATTAGGATCGTCAGGAAGGAAAACTTCCAAGGGGTCGGGCTGAGTTTTGAACACGCCACCAAAATTTTACAGGATCAAATCACCAAATATCTCTTTCAACGCCAGCGCGCTTTAATCAACCTCGGTCAGATTAAAATCGTCAAAGGGGTTTAGCGGTTTTTGCCCTAGCCTCCCAATTGGCGACAGTTACCGCGGTAATAACAATCAGGCCCCCGATAATCTGCAGGCCACTTAAACGCTCGCCCAGGATAAAACAGCTGGCGACCACGGTAACCACCGGGATCAGGTTTAGAAATAATGAAGATACGTTGGTCCCCAGTTTGTCCAAGGCATAACCATAAACGTAATACCCTAAAGCGGAGCAAAAGACTCCCAGATAAATCAAGTTTAAAACCGCCACTCCATTCACCCTGGTCCAATCGGTCTTTTCGAAAAACGCCAGCGGTATCAAGGCGGCGGTTCCGGCCACCGTTTGATAAAATACTATGGCCAACTGGGAATATTTCTTAAACAACGGTTTAGTGACCATTGAATAAATAACCCAGGATATTGCAGCCCCAAACATCATCAAATATCCCAATCCGGTATCTGACCAATCAAGATCAACCCCCACCACCAGACAGACTCCCAGTACCGAAAATAACACGCTGCCGATTTTTCTCTTGGTCATCCCGCTTTTAAAGAAAATGGCATCGGCAATCAAGGTAAATATGGGGATTGAAGCAATAATAATAGAAGCGGCCGAAGCGGTAATTAATTTTACCCCGTTATTTTCAAAATAAAAATAGAGGGTAATCCCGATAATACCTGCCAGTATTATGAGAGGTAAATCCTTCTTTTCAAGTTTGGTCCGGGGCTCCCGCCATTTAAACACCCCGTATAAAAGCAGTGAAGCCATTAAAAAGCGGAGCAAGGCCAGGGTCATCGGAGGGAATACCGCCACTGTGATTTTAATGCTTAAAAAGGATAAACCCCAGAAAACCACTGCCGCCATAATGGCTAAAATAGGTAATAATCCGTTGCTTGGCAATTGTTCTCATCCTCGAAGTTTATTTCAGATAGGAATCGCGCCGGTACTTTTGGTAAATTCCATGTTTATCCTATTTAACCTCCTTCTTAACAAAGTTTTAACCACTATCTACTTGAAAACCGGGTATAGGGTAACTTTTCGCCAGCAGCTTGGATGAATTTTGTGTCTTCAAAGCCCCTCAACCCCACCCTTCGGGCGTCCCTTCTCCATGCCCGAAGAAGTGGTTGGGGGATGAGGCGAAAAAATTAGTTACAGCAAGTCCCGACGGTTAATCGCCGCCAGTTTGGCGAGGAGCTTTTTTACTTCCTGATCCCGCTCCTTGGCGCAAACCAGCAGGGCATCGTTGGTTTCAACGATGATTAAACCCGTCACCCCCAAGGTGGCAACCATCTTTTGAGGGCTATAGATAATGCAGTTTTGCGTTTCCACTCCCATAAACTCCCCCAAAACAACGTTTCCAGACTCATCCGGGGGGAGAAGCCGTTTTAAAGCGCTCCAACTGCCAAGATCATCCCATCCATAATCGCTGGGAACAACAAGCATATTTGGGTTTTTTTCTAAAATACCATAGTCGACCGAGATTGCAGGCAAGGCCGGGTATATTTGACCAAGCCTTTCAATTTCAGCGGCTGTTCCAATGAACGGTTCAATGCATTTCAGCCCCTCCGCCAATTGGGGCAAACATCGTTGAATCTCCCCTTTCAGAACACTTAACCTCCAGACAAAGATTCCGCCGTTCCATAAATACTCTTTACTTTGAAAGTATTCTTCCGCT
>JBLNCU010000179.1:0-26457 GCA_050260935.1 Bacillota bacterium | reverse complement strand
CCGTTGGCTGGGGGCGATAGTGATTACCGTGGGGGTTGTTTTGATTTCCCGTAGTTAAGGGCTGAACCCCGCTCCTTCAGCGAACCGCCTTTCCTCCCGAAACGTAAAAAAACCCGCCTTCTAAAGGCAGGTTTATCGCATAGCTTACAAAATATCCATTTCCCCAGTTAATACTGCTACTCGCTGACCGCGGCTTTTCTGGGCAGCTTGGCGTAATATTCAATAATTTCGCGCCGGCGGATTATGCCGATAAAAATATCACTATCGTCAACCACCGGCACAAAATTTTGGACTATCGCCAAAGAGAGTAAATCCTCCATTTCAGCATGAATCCGCACCGGAGCGTTGGTTATCCGCCGGGGAACTTCATGCAACCATACCCGCTCAGTACCGGCAAAGGTAAGTCCCGGAGTATTCTTCATTTTCCACAAGAGATCCCCTTCGGTAATAGTCCCGGCATACTTTCCATTTTCATCGACTAACGGAACGGCCGCATAACGGTGAAACTCCATTTTTTCAAGAGCTTGGCGCATGGTGCAATTAAAAGGTAAGTAAACCACTTCCTTCTTGGGAATCAGGAAAAAAGCAATATTCATAGTAGTATCTCCTCCATAATATCAAACGGTAACCCCTTCTAAAAGTTGCCCGAAAGCCAATTTTTTTAGGAGATAATTTTCCTCCCGATAGCCACAAGTATATTATATTATAAATAAAAGGCGTGGTTACAGCCTAAAAATTGGAATATTCTTGGAAATGAGTTACGGGCAGGCAACATTCCGGCAAACGTTATTAACCCACAGCCAGTTTGTAAATCTGGCGGTTATTTTAGCCGTTTAAAAAAGGCGGCCACCCATTTTTTTAAAGGGGGATATTCTTTTTGCAATAAATATAAACGGCGGTCCGATTTTTGGGGATCGGTTGCTTTTAAACTCCGGTAAGCTTTTCCCAATAACGCCCATCTCAGCGCTTGATACCTCACGGATGAAATGTCGGCCGGATTTACATCCTTTAACAAATCAATCACCCGGAGGTAGTCGTTCCGGTAAAAGGCAACACTGGCCGCAGCCACCCGGAAATCCGGAAAATCGGGCTCCAACTGCTGGGCCCGGGTTATCTCCTCCGCCCAGACTTCTTTTCTGCCGGTTGCCAAACCAAACCGGCCGGTGTTTCTTTTCCCATTTGATAATGGGTTCCGCTAACAGCCAGTTGCGGGACGAGACCGGCCCGGCGGTAGAGAGTTCCGCCTTCAAAAATATACTTCTTTCCGTCAAATACCGGTTGGGCAAGGGATTCCTGTTTGGCAGCCCCATGGGCCGCCGAATAAACAAAAAAACCCATACCGGCAAGTGTGAGAAGCCAAAATGAAATTAGCAGCCGACGTTTCAAGGCGCTCTTCCTTTTTAACGCTCCTATTTTTGGTGGACTATTTTTAAAATTTCCGGGTGAATCAAGCCGTTGGAGGCGATATAGCCGTGATGCCGGTAAGTTAATTCCCCGCCTTCAATATTGGTCAGCTTTCCGCCGGCCTCCTCGATGATACAAGCGCCGGCTGCAAAATCCCAGGGATGATCCTCAAAATCAATAACCGCCTCCATCTTCCCTTCAGCCAGGTAGGTCATTTGCCGGGAGGTGGCGCCGAGCATCCGGATATTGAAAGCTTTGGCCGCCAAATCCCGCAATACCCGCAATTTCTGATCCCGGTTGGTTTTAAGGCTGGAGTCGAAATTGATGGTAGCTTCTTGTAAATCCTTATTGGGGGAGACAAAGATTCTTTGCTGATTCTTGTAAGCGCCGTTGCCTTTCTCCCCAACATACAATTCATCGGAAACCGGATGATAGACTACACCGGCGATAAAGTGATCCCCGCGGACAACCCCGATGGATACTCCAAAGATAGAAATACCGCGGATAAAGTTATGGGTCCCGTCCAAAGGATCAATTATCCACAAATAATCGCCGCCGCCGCCATCCCGGCCCCGTTCTTCACCGATAATTCCGTGGGTCGGAAATTTGCGCTTAATGCGGTCCACGATAAGCCGCTCCGCCTCTTTATCCAAGTTGGTGGCCAGGCTTTGATCAGCCTTGGTTTCGATACTTGCTATCTCCTTCCCAAAGTTGGACCTTAGAAATTCTCCCGCTTCCTTGGCTGCCTCAATGCAGACCGTGATGATGTCAGTCATTTCTCCTCCAAAGTAAAAGTGATTTAGTTAATTTGAAGACATTATGCGCCTAAAAGGTTATTTCCTTTCGAAATACTTTTCCAGTGACTGGTTGACCATATAATAGTTGTTGGCGAAGTTCCAAAGGGTGAAGCCGGGTGAATCCGTAGCCAGCACCCCTTGAATCTGGTTGTTCAAGTATTGAAAATAAACCGGAGGCGTCATCTTCCGTTCCCCGCCCAGCAAAAAAGCCTGGACATAAGGGCGGATGATACTGCGGCCGTTGGTAATCGAATAAGCCCGGCTGGTTCCCTCGAAATAAATTCTCCTGGCCCGCTCCAGATAATGCATTCCGGGCATAAAATTCCGGGGAAAATGGGACGGGTAGAACATCGGGCAGACGACATCCACGTAATCGGCGATTAACTCCAGATTTTGCCCGTTGACGCCGTCAACCCGGCACCAGCAGTTGAACCCGTAAAGGTCGGTGCTGATCGGCAGGGTTATCCGGGCGCGGGCATAAGCTAGAAACGACTCCAGGGCATCGATCTTTTCGGATCCTTCCGGTTGATACCGGTAGACAATCCGGCCGATATCCCCGTCAGTGGGGAACCTGATGTAGTCGAATTGAATCTCGTCGATACCCAAGGTTTCCAGTTCCCGGGCGATCTCCACGTTGTATTCCCAGACATCGACGGCGAAGGGGTCAACCCAAAATTCCTTGGTCCTCCATGGCTTTTGAGCCGCACCATCCCAAGCCGCGTATTTGTATTGTCGGTATTCGAAGAGCCGCGGGTCCTGAAAAACCACTATTCTGCCGATGACGTAAATCCCTTTCTGATGGGCTTTCTTTAAAAGCTCAGCCATATTTACAAAGTTCTTTTTGCGGACAGCCCGCACTTGATTGGGGAAGGACAACCGGGTGTCGTAGGTAAGATAGCCGAAATCATCCTTGCAGTCAACCACTATAGCGTTCAGGCCTTTTTCCTTGATGAAACGGAGCCGGTCATCGAGATTTTTGCCCCGGGTGTAATCGGCTCTGAGATAAATGCCGTATTTATTGGAGGCCCTCTGGAGTCTGGCTTTTTTTTCGGGATCTTTCACCGCCTCCGGCAAAAAGACTCCTTCCTCCGGAAAAGTGCCGGTAATAGTGGTGGCGGAAACCTCCCCGACTGTCCCATTAGATGTTTGGTTTGGCGCGGATGCGTTAGTCCCCGGGGATGGCTCAGCCTGGATAGTAGCGGTAATAGAAGAGTCCGTGGGTGTTTCAGGCGCAGGCAGCTCCCGGACGGTTTTCCGGTCTTCACTTAGCTGGTAAATGGTGTTGCTAAAACCGCGCTTAAATAAGATCAGGTCAGGATTTTCCGGATCGTAAGCCACGGCGGCTATTTCATCCCAGAAACCCGCCCCTTGATACAAGAAAGTAAGTTTTTCGGAGATATTTACCCAGGTTCGGCCGAAATCACGGGTTTCAAACATCCCCGCGAATGAAGTGCCGATAAGGATCTTCTCCTTGGAAGCCGGGGATAAAGCCACGGCGGTCAAGTAGGCCCCGTCGGGAATTGGTTTCTTGGTTTTAATCTCCTGCCAGTTTTCACCAAAATCCCCGGAGAGAAAGATTCGTTTAGTAGTGGTGACCGCAACCCGCCCGGGATTGGCCGGATCGGCCCCCAGCGCCGTAAGATACCTGATCTGTCGTCTTGCGAACGGATAGATCATTTTCTGCGGCAACCCTTCGTTTTTAGGCACCCAGCTTGCTCCGGAATCTTCCGAATAAAGGAAACCATATTCCTTGGATATTCCGTAACATAGATTTTGAGAGGCTCTTAAAAACCGGTCGGGTTTTAATGAAGGCCCGCCGGGTAATCCGGGATTAGTCTGGTTTTGCTGAATTGTTTCTCCCGGATTTTCCCCGGCGTTCTTTTCGACATCGGCAACCCCGGCCGTAAAAGAGAATAGGATTACTACCGCCGGGATAAAAAAGAATTTAAAACGCATATCTCCTCCGTGATTGGTCAAAAAAATTCTCTTATCAAGCAAAAGCACAACATAAACTTCGCGAACAGCTTTCAAACTTCCTGCTAATTTTGCTATTTTCCCCCTGTTGTCCTCTGATGGACCCGGGCCTCCCGGAAATAAAAAAAGACCCCTTAAAGAGATCGGTTTAAAACCAACTATTCGAGGCGCGTATAAAGCGGATTCTAAGGAATAACACGGAATAGGGAACTTTAGTAAAACTAATACAAATTGTAATAGGCTTTGATTTTGCGCGCCAGTTCCTGGCGGTCGGCGGCTGTAAAACCCTCGTTGCTCGGCATATAACGCAGGTAAAGCGAGAGCGAGCCATCGTAATTATTGCGATCCCAATTCTCTTCGTTGGATATACCGATGTCCCGGATATAGCATTGGCCGTCCGGGGTATTTTGAATGATGGCATAGACGGCGGCCCGGTTAACCGGTACTACCGTAGTCTCGACACTAAACGGACCATCGAATTTATAACCGAGAATATTCATACTCATGCCGGCATTCTCCTTCAGGAATACAAATACCATCCTGCGTTCAAATCCTGTCCGCTGAATGCGCCTCATATGTTTTTTCGCTAATTTCCTTGCTTTTCCTGCCGAATTTCAAAAATATCTGTCGTAAATTTCTGACTAAGCAGTTAATCATTTGTCCAAACTCAAGATTATCTCCCGTACCAGTTTGGCGCCTAGTAACTGGGTGGCTCCGGTGGGATCATAGGCGGGGGCAATCTCCACCAGGTCCGCTCCAATGACATTGAGAGCCGTCAACTCCTTGATGAAATTGAATAATTCCCGCGGGGCGATGCCGCCTGATTCCGGAGTACCGGTACCAGGGGCAAAAGCGGGGTCCAGAATATCGATATCTATCGTTACATACAAGGGGTGTCCTTGCAAGTCCCGAATACAGGAATAGAACGGCGCCAGCAGTTCTTCCGGAAACAAACGGGTATTGGTTCTGGCGTATTCGAAATCCGGTTTGTCCCCGGAGCGGATCCCGAACTGATAAACCCGGCCGGGACCAAGCTTTTCTGTTACCAACCGGATCACCGAGGCGTGGGAGTATATTTCTCCATAGTAGGACGCCCGCAAATCGGTATGGGCATCCAGGTGGATAACCCGTAATTCCTGATATTGATCAGCCATGAATTCAATTGCCGGCCAACTAACCAAATGTTCACCGCCGATTAGAAACGGCTTCTTTCCGTCGCGGCGGATCTGAGCTACGGCCGCCCCGATCTGCCGCAAAGATTTGGGGACATTACCGAATGGCAGGTAGAGATCGCCGGCGTCAAAAAAAGTGGTCTCGCGGAGGTCTTTGCCCTGATAAAAACTATACTCCTCCAGGGCCTCGGAGACTTCCCGGACCGCTTTGGGCCCAAAGCGGGAGCCGGGCCGGAAGGAAACGGTATAATCCATCGGAGCCCCGAAGAGCACCACCTTCGAGGCCTGATAATCATCGGATGATACCATAAAACGCGATTTTAGATCGTTCTCGCTCCACCAGTCCGACATCACGGAACCAATCCTTTATTAGAATTTAGAAGTCAGGAGCCAGGGGGATGTACCCGATTTATCGGGGCCTGTTTGCTCTTGAAGTCTAGACCTGGCCAATAGCTTTCATTCTGACTTCTGGGATCCTGGCTTCTGTATTAAAACCAACTTACCCCTCCACTAAATCTTGAACGAAACGCGGCAGCCGGAAAGCGCCGAAATGGACTTCCGGAGTATAATACTTGGTCTTCAATTTCGGAAATTGCGTGGGATCCGCTTTTAGAGGGTCGTATTTTTTGCTGGCAATGGTAAAACTCCATAAACCCGAGGGGTAAGTCGGAATATTGGCTGTATATAGATATTTAAGCGGAAAAACCCCTTTTAAATTAGCGTGGATCATCTTGATAACATCCTGATTGATGAAAGGCGACTCGCTCTGAGCCACCATAATACCGTCCGGTTTTAGCGCGGCAAAGACATCCTGGTAAAACTGGCGGCTGAACAAACCCACCGCCGGCCCGATCGGTTCGGTAGAGTCAATTAGGATCACATCGTATTTGTTTTTACTTTGCCGTACATGTTCCACCCCGTCACCAATGGCCAGAGTGACCCGGGAATCGGTTAATGCCCCGGCAATAGATGGTAAATACTGCTGGCTTACCTCCACCACCCGGCGGTCGATCTCCGCTAAAACTGCTTCTCGGACGGAGGAGTGTTTTAAAATCTCCCGGATGGCGCCGCCGTCACCGCCACCTACCACCAGGGTCCGTTCCGGGTGAGGGTGGGTATTCAAGGCGATGTGCGTGATCATCTCGTGATAAACAAACTCATCGACTTCGGTGGTCATAACCATTCCATCAAGCACCAGCATTTTACCGTACTGGACTGTATCGATCACCGCCAGATCTTGATAAGGAGTTTGTTCGGTGTGTAAAGTCCGGGTGATTTTGCACGAGAAGCCCAAATTGGGGGTTTGTTTTTCGGTATACCAAAGTTCCATGACTATCTCCTTCGATTTTTCAGCAATCTATTTTTACCAATTATTATGGTAAATCCGGAAATGATTATATCAAACTACACCCTAAAAATAAATCATTGATTTTGCTTCAAATCCGCCCCGCCGGACCCATCATTTAATTTGATTATGGTTTCAACGGTATTACCCGCCCGGTCGGTAATTTTTAATTCTGCCACATCATCCGGCTGAAGATCACCCAATTTAAAGCCGATCAAGTGTTCCGTCTGAAAACTTTGCGCATCCGCGCCGGAGACATCCCGGAAAGCGCCGTTAATCCCGATCAATCTTGCCTGGAGTTGGGCCGGTTCGTTTAAGCGAATAGTTAAATTAAGAAGATCCCCGTCAATCCGGAAATAAGACTCGCCAATCACCGGCGGCAGAGTATCAAGAATTACCGGCAGGACTTGAAACTTTATCCCCGGGCTCTCCTTAATCCGGTATTTTACATAGACTAGTTGTAACCCGTCACCCGGGTTCAATCTCCATTTAAGGCTTGATTCGCCCCTCGTCCAACTGGACCAGGTTTGCCGGTCGTTGCTCAGCGCCCAACTGTCAATAGTATCCCCACCGGGTTTTACCGTCACCAAACGGGAATTAGTAATATTGCTTTCGTTGTTCAGCCGAAAGCTGCAAGCGCCCGAACCCTGCAATTGGGTATTCAAATCATCGTCATAATAAAAACCGGTGTTTCCGGCCTGATCGCGAAGAACAATCCGGCAGAAAACACTATGCCGGACCGGAACCAGACCCGAAAAAGTTCGATTAATGCCGGGGGTGCCCGGAGATTCCTCCCAAACTCCCTGATCAGTAAATATTTGCAGGTAACTGGTAACCGGTTCGCTGGTTGTCCATTGTAAAAGGAATTGATCCCTGATTATACTGTTTTTTTGAAAAGAATCCACCTGCGGCAAAGCCGTATCTAACTCCAGGTTGAGCTGGACTTCCTGAAGCTGATCTCCAGCTGATTGAAACCTGACGATGACGGTTTTCGGGCCATCGCCCTCCGAGAGCAAATAATCGACATCCGTTTGAAATGGCATCCATTCGGAGAAGTGTCCCTCTTCGCCAAAGGAAATTCTGGTAGTCTCCCAAGCATTGCCTTCCGACCTCAGTATTAATTTAATTAAGCGGTGATTGGTTACCGGGTGGGCGACGCTCGCCGAGAACCGGGACGGCTGTTTGTAATCTGCGGCCGGCCGTTCCATCGCCACCAACTCAACCTGTGCCACTCCCCAAAAACCGTTCTCAGTTTGAAACCTGACCCTGAACTTTTGCTCCCCTTCGGGCAGTTTGTCAAGGGGAATCCGCTGTTTGGCGGTAAACTCATCAAGGATCAACGGTTTACCGGCTTTTCCGCCAGGCTCCAACACCATTTTGACTTTTAAGGGCAATTGCCAAATGAGTTCCGAACCTTCCAAAATTTGGGTCTTAAATGCCTGGTTCAACTGAGCGTCCTTTGTGGTTTGAAGATAATAGGCCTCGCCGGATAAACCGGGACCGGTTGGCACCACCCAGGCTTTATCGGTCCGCGAACGGAGAACCGGCGGCGCTCCCCACCACGGATACCAATCCCAGTAATCCCCTACCGAACTTACCCAAAAACCAACCAGGTTTTCGGTTTTCCCCTGCACTGAAAGGCAGGTTCTCCCGTTTCCAACGGTAAAAAGGGCGACCCTCAAAGAACCGGATTCCGGACTTACACTCAAACTTCTGCGGTAGGCCTCTTGGTCGCCGGCTGCTTCGGCACTCCGTCCCAATTTCCGGAAGATGGCCGCTCTGGTTGAAAGTAACGGACCAAACCCGGGGTTTACCGCCAATCCTTGGTTGCATAAGTCCAGGGCTTGTAGATACTCCCCCTGAGCCAACCGGACGGCGCCAGCCCCTAAAAAGCCTATCAATGAGCGGCGATCGGAGTGCACCCCGGATAAAAAGGAGTTATAAGCGGAACCCAATTTTTTTTCTTTTAGAAACAATTGTCCCTGAAGGATGCTGGCTGTGGAATTCAGATCGGCGTCGTGCAAATCCGGAAGCTTCTTCTCCAGATCCGGCTCTGGTTCGCTCCAAAGCAGATTACTGTTCCATAATCTATAATCGGGGTTGAGCAAAAGACCCGATCCCCATCTGCCCCGGGCTTCTTGTCCTTTTCCCGCCAGCCAGGCGGACCAACCGTTAAGCTCCGTCCAAAGGGTGGCGGCAACGGCCGTTCGTTCAGAACCGGTTTGCTCCACCCGCCCGGCCTCCGTTAATTCACCCAAGGCCAGATAGGATTTGAAAAGATCTTTGGCCCGGGTTGAATCCCAACCGGTGGGCAAAGGAACGGCTGCCATAAAATACCCAAGCGCTACAGGATATTCCCCCATTTGGAAAGAAGCGGCGCCCAGCCGGAGAGCATAACGGGGGTCTTCAGTGCCTTTGAACAACTTTTTGACCGGTCCGGGCTGATATTCGTTAAGGTAATAATCGGCCAAGGCCAGATTGACCCTGGCGGAAGCCGGGGCGATTTTCCGGGCTTGCAGGTAATACCAGAGAGCTGTCTCCCTTTGCTTTAAAAAATAATGGTAATCCCCGGCCATCACTAGGCAGTCCGGGTCATCCGGATTTAAATTCAAGAGCAATAACAGTTCCCTTCCGAGGTCGGCAATTCTAACCGGATCGACCGGAGGTAATTTTTTTAGAAGATCTGCTCTTCGTGTGAGATTTTCCGTCCACAATAAAGAACGTTCCCGGAAATATCCGGGAAGGCCTGAGTCTTGGTAAAGAAGTTGCGCCCGTTCAAGATGGCTGGAAAAACCGGCGGGGCTGGATTGAACGGGAACTATTCCGTCCCCTGCCCCCACGGACACTTCTCCCCAAGTTAGGGCGATGATCAGTAAAAACAGGAGAGAAAGGTACTTTACTTTATTTATCATTGTAAAATTTTGTAGTTAGATATCTCCTTTTAAAATATGCATTAAATCCTCGGGCCCGGCGTCGCGGGGGTTGGCCTTCATCGAACCGGAATTAAGACTTTCTTGAATAATAGTTGGGTAATCGGCTTCGGAGATTCCTAAATCATTGATATGGGAGGGAATCCCCAGCTTACGCTGTAGATTCATGATAAATTTCATTCCGGCGGCTGCCGCATCTATCGGGTCGATATTCGGCAACAACTTTAGCCCGAGCGCCTTGGAAACTTCAGCGTATTTTTCAAAGGAAACCGCCAGATTGAACCGCATCACCGGGACCAGCAGAACGGCGCAGACCAGGCCATGCGGTTTACCACTTAAAATTCCTATAGAATGGGCCATGCCGTGCACCGCCCCCAACCGGGCGTTACTTAAGGCGATCCCGGCCATCAGGCTCCCCATGGCCATTTCGGCCCGGGCCTCTTGATCCTGGCCGTCCTGATAAACCTTGATAATATTGGCGGATAGCCGCCTAATGGCGGAATAAGCATAAATATCGGTTAAAGGAGAGGCTCCTTTGGAAGTAAAAGACTCGATCGCCTGAACTAGAGCGTCCATACCGGAATGAACGGTCACATCCGGCGGTAATCCCAGGGTCAACTGGGGATCGACAATCGCAATCTCCGCCCCTAAACGGGGGTCGCGAATTGATTTTTTTACTTTTTTCGTTAAATCCGATAAAACGGCATTAAAGGTTACCTCAGCCCCGGATCCGGCTGTGGTCGGTATGGTCACCAGGGGTAATGCCGGATGAACCAGCGGTCCACCCTCAAAGTAATACTCCAATTCGCGATCGGCCTGGGCCAGACCGGCAATAGTCTTGGCTACATCCATAGCGCTACCGCCGCCGATCCCTACTATCCAGTCGATCTCCTCTTCTCGGGCTATCCGTAGACCCTTGGTGACCGTATCCAGTGAAGGTTCCGGCTCGACCTCAGCAAAACGTAGCGGGCTAAAGCCGGAATTTTGCAATAAACTCTCCACCCGTTGGATGATTCCGTTTCGGATTAAGGCGCGTTTTCCGGTAACCACCATCACCCTCGGACCGAAGTTCCGGCCGGCATTCGGCAGTTCATTTAATGAGTGGTGACCAAAGATAATTTTTGATTTTAGATTGAAAGAGTTTACCAACGGCATTGCTTCATCCCCTAAAATAACTTAGCTATTTTCAATTCGCCGTTCTTTGATTATCTCCTTCGCTCTATCCCAGAAAAAGTTCATATGGTTATAAAGTTTGTTTTTAAGTCCCTGTGTGGCCTTCAGCCACCCGCCAGCTGGACGGATCGGAATGAAAACCAGGCAGGATAAGGCTGTAAAAAAATGCTGATTTACATCTTGACTGGCCATTTTATCCTTTTAAGGCGCCTGCCAAAGTCCCCTTAAGAATCCAGCGGTGGCCTATGATATATAGCAAGATGGTTGGCGTGGCGGCAATGATTGCGGCGGCGGCATACCTTGGCATGTGATCCACACCATACGCACTCAAAAACTGCGCTATCCGCAGCTGCATAGTAAAGAGTTGTTGACTGTTAATCAGGATTAGGCTCAATAGGTAATCGCTCCAGGCTCCAATAAAAACCAGCAAGACGGCTAGAACAGTCGCCGGCTTAGCCAACGGCAGCATGATCCGTAAAAAAGTGCCCATATGCCCGGCGCCATCGATCCTTGCCGCTTCAGCCAGTTCTCCCGGCAATCCCTGAAAGAAGGAACGGTATATAATTGTCCAAAATGGAATACTGAAGGCGGTCATCGGCAAAAAAAGTCCGGGCAGCGAATCGGTGAGGTTCATTTGCGAACATAATTTATAGAGCGGAATTAAAATCATCTGCATCGGTACGAAATAGCCCGCGAGAATGCAGTAAAACACGATTTCCGTCACCTTGCTCCGGTAACGGGCAAAAATGTAACCTGCCATTGCCGCTGATGGAACCGTACAAGCAACTGCGCCCAAACATACAATCATGGTATTTATTAAACCTTGATCGATCCGTACGGCTGTCCAGGCCTCTACAAAATTATTCCAACGTATCTGAGTAGGTAAGCTCCATGGATGGTAGGAACAATCCAAACGGGTCTTAAATACAAAGAGCCATGGCATAATAAGCGGCAAGACAACCGTCAGGGCCAGTAATATCAAAACAACGGTAATTAGCGCCCCCGCAATAGCCGGACGATTTTCGGCGCACTGAGCCTGCCGGTTTAACCCGACCGGTGAATTCTTCATCAAATGTCACCTTCTTTTCTTTGCCAAGTGAATTGGGCCACAGTAAAGATTAAAGAGAGCAGGAAGATAATCACACCTACAGCAGCGGCTTTACCATATTGCCAATTGACAAACCCTTGTTGGTAGAGGATGATGCCCAAAGTTTTTGTAGCGTCGCCCGGTCCGCCCTTTGTGAGAAGATACGGCAAATCGAAAAGCTTCAAGCTGCCGACGATACACAGAATAGCGATGATACTAATGGGATAAGTAATCATTGGCATCACTACATATCTAGCGTATTGCCACCGGTTCGCCCCATCCAATTGCGACGCTTCGCGGATTTCCATCGGTATTTGTTCGATATTGGCCATGAGATAGACAATGTAGAACCCGGAATAAGCCCAGGTGGCAACGGCAAATACCGACCAGAAGGCCAGCTTGGGATTGCCCAGAAAATCGATTTTTGCCAGCCAAGTCCATTTTAGCTTAGCCGATAGGGAGGCGATGATTCCAAAGTTCGGCGCAAAAACAAACCGGCCCAGCATGGCCACAATAGCCGATGGCAGAATCGACGCCAGATAATAAACGGCCCGCAATGTCTCGGTAGCCCTATTCCGATAGGCGGACAAAGAAAAGGCAATAAAGAAAGCTAAAGGAATTTGGATTACCACGCTCCAGAACGCCCAAGTGAAAACATTAATCAGACCGGCCCGGAACTCTTCGTTGTTAAATAACCTTATATAATTATCAAACCCTGTGAAAACAGCATCACCAAGCCCGGTAGAGCGCATCAGAGAGAGACGGAATGTTTGTTCAATCGGATAATACATAAAAATAACCAGGAATAATACAGCAGGCAAAAGGAAAAGAATTATGAAAAAATTACGGTTCCAGTCCCGCTTTTTACGATTCTCCTTAAAAGGTGAAAAATTCGTATTAATGCTCTTTTGCATTCCCAACACCTCAATGCCATTATCATGTTTTCCGGGTTGAGGAAGTAACATCAACTTTCCTTTTTCTCTCGTACATAAACCGGCGGAGGGCGGAAATAGATCCACACCTCCGCCGGTTATTGTTAAGGAAAGAATTACTTACTTTTTAGCCGGGCCCATATTTTCTTCCACCAGTGATTCATAGGTGGTAAAGGCTTTCTTAACATCGGCATCGGGGAGGAAAACATTCTGCATCGCATCTAGAAGCGGTGTAGTCACCATCGGCGGCAAATTCTGATCCCACCAGAATTGAACCGCTTTAGCTTTACTGAATACAGCGGATGCCATCCCGGTCAAACGGGAGGGAGCTTTCACCCCCGGCACGGAGCAGATACGGCCGGGCTCAGCTTGACAGGCTTCCACACTCATTGCATACTTTAGGAAACGGACAACGACATCCTTTTTGTTTGCGGCATTTTTAGTAACTGCAAAGGCGATATCAGGCATACCCATAACATCGGTAATCTTTCCTTTGCCGCCTTTCATTTCCGGAAAAGCATAGAATCCGATGGTTTGATCGGTAAATTCCTTGTTGGAGAATTGAGCGCACATCCAGGAACCGGTTACAATCATAGCCGCTTTAGCAGTAGCCATGAGTTGTTGCGCATCGTTATACGACTCGCCCAGCGGTTTATCGCCGAAATAACCCTTCTTTACCCATTCCTGATACTTCTGAGCGGCTTTGATGAAATCGGCACTATCAAAACGGCTTTTCCGGGCGGCGGCATCATTGAAAACCTTAACGCCGCCGTTACGATCGGTCAAATACATGAATAACGCCAAGGCCGGCCATTTGTCCCTAGCGCCGCAGGCGAAAGGTTGAATCCCTTTACTCTTTAACGTATCAGCCACTTTTTCCAATTTGTCGATTGTAGTCGGCATAGTCAGATTATATTTTTTGAAGATACCTTCATTGACAAATACGCCGGCAACCGCAAAAAACGGCGCCACACCATAGATCTTTCCTTTCCAGGTCATAGCTTGTTGAGCGGCGGCGCTGCCGGGGATTGATTTCAGCTCTTTGGTCATATCGAGCAACCGTCCGCCATCGGCATAACCGCCCATAACTGAACCACCCCAGCTTTGGAAGATATCGGGAAGGTCTTTATTATTGGCCATAGCTACTTTTGTCTTATCCATCAGGCCGGGATCGCCTAAGGCAATATACTCCAGGTCGATATCCGGATTCTGAGCTTTGAAATTATTAATTAAAGCCTTAATATAAGCATGGTCTGCGCCATCATCAGGAAGATCGCGGCCCCAAACGGTCAATTTCACCTGCGGAGCGGCATAAACCGGGATCAGCAAAACGAGTATTAAAGAAAATAAGCAAAGAACTTTCAACATTCTACCTTTTTTCATACTTACTCCTCCATTTCTATTATACTAAACCTTCCTAAATTGTATAGCGTTGTATTCCTTCCATCGGAAATACTGTTATATCACCCCCTCTACCGGCCATATTCTTAACAATGAATACTAATTCACCATCTCCTTCATTGTTTAATGCGGAACTTCAAATTTGCGGATTAGGCGTTTCAGGTTACGCATAATCGGATACCAAGGCCCGGCCGGAATGGATGATAATGCGCCATTTGGCCGGCAGACGGCCTTCCAACCGCCATAAGAGTTCGCCGTTATCAATCCAAAATTCGACCCAAGGCACCATTCCATTTTGCCAATCCGCAACAATCACCAACGGGAATTTACAGGGACAATGTATCGGAAACAGTTCGATCGTCTGCTGTTGAATATTGACTTGCATGCCAATTGAGGCGGCCAAGGTCCCGAAAGCGGTTATACCGCGGGGATAATACGAAAGCCAGTTCCAACCGTAGGTATCGACAAAGCATCCTCCACGGCCCTGGGTATTTTCCCATTCCAAAAACCGCCAGTAACGTTCGGACATTGATGAGTAGTCGATTCCCAAATAAGCCGCAATCTGGTCGCGCCACATATTCTGTGATAACCAAACATTGCTGCGATCAACATTACTATGAGTACAGCCAAAAAGGGTAAGACTTTTTTTCATTGATTTTTGAAGATCAGTGATCAATCGGTTGTAATCCAAATCCGGTTTTAACCCGGTTGCCAATAACCACAGCAGCCCGTTGGCAGTATATAAGGAGTAAGCGTCCCAACCAAATAACTCCCCGCTATCAAGCTGTTTTCCAGTCCAGACGTCATATAAATCCTTACCGGACTGAGGCAGACATACCGCATAATGGTCTCCCACCCACGCTTCCTTTTCCATGGTATTTTTGATTCTGGCGGTCATCTCGCTTATCCTGGCCAATAACGATTTCGAGCCTTTCGACACCGGTAATTCGGCAGTCAACGCCGTAAAAGCGCTCAACGCCGCCAAAACTTTAACAGCTAAATAAGTCTGTTCTTTGGCATACTGAACTGTCGCATCCCCATCATCCACCGTATTGGCAACCCCGATATTAGG
This sequence comes from Bacillota bacterium, assembly GCA_050260935.1. Classification (GTDB taxonomy): domain Bacteria; phylum Bacillota; class UBA4882; order UBA8346; family UBA8346; genus UBA8346. Next base: position 11,170 of record JBLNCU010000179.1, on the reverse strand, counting down.
ATAACCGTTGCCGGTGGTATCCGAATTGAGTAGGTAATTGACGATTTTAATCATTTCCGGCAAATGGTCGCGCCATTTTAGGTAGCCTCTCATGCGCCATATGGCATAGGTTAGTAAGATTAAATTGCAAGATTGTTCAACCGGCATATGATGAGGGTAAGCCTGCTCATTGACTTCCAACAAAATCCCTATATCATGGCTGGGAAAACCTTCGGGCTGGATGTTGGCATACCAGGCATCCAATTGTTTCTCCAAAAGCTCCGGCCAATAAAGAATAGCGAACCAGGAATTGTTATACTCAACATCCAGGGTCGAATGAAACCCGCACCATCCCTCCCATACGAAAAAACGGTCCTCCTGTTGACTACCAATGACCCACCATGTATTGGCCAGATAATTGTGAAAACCGCATGAAATTAAGGATTTTGAGGCTTCTCCGATTGTCGCTTGGTAAATTGTTCCCGTAAAGAGGTCGGTTTTCTTTAACAACTCTTCCCGGTTGTTACGGGCAAAATCCAAAACTGAGAGACAATCCTCAAAAAACGCCGTATACAAAAAATTGTGCTCTTGGCGCTGCGCTTTTAAAACCGGTCCTGCCTGATAGGCGGCGATGATCAGCGTTTCATTCAAAGTCTGGTGAGCCGAACCTAATACAAAAGATTTTAAAAAACAAACGTTTGTGATGTTGCGTTCAATATTCCAATGCTGATCATCCAAAGGCGCTATTGCCAACTCACCTTGGAATACGCCTTCGGAGAAGGCGGATTTCGATTGTGGCCGGCAGTCCGGAGAAAAATACCAACAATTGGGGTCGACCTTCGATCTCAAGTGGGCTTTTATTATTTTGTCCTGAACCTCCAGATCGTTTACTCCCGACAAGCTTAAAAACCATTCTCCCTGAAGCGGCGCAAAACTTTTGCGCCCGTTCAAAAAACTGCGGACACTGAGATCAAAGTAAAAAAAGGGCGCCACTGAGATTTTACGATCACCCGGATAAAAAGGAGCATATATTTTACAGCCGAATTCTATTCCCAGCTTCGCGTCACGAACCCGGAATTCCAGCCCCTCCACTAAAAATTCTTGGGTTACCTTCTGGAAGTGAATAACCCCTTCGCCAACCCTTGCAAAGGGCAAAATATGGGTTTGTCCGTTCAAACGGAGACCAATCCCGAGCTCCACCGGCTGGTCATAAAAACGGCCCATCGGCGACAGATAAATCACTTGATCCAGGGGGCGGAAATTTAAACTGAATCGGGAACCAAGCCTTCCAAGTTGCGCTTCTTGCAGTAAACTCACGAATACTCCTCCTTGGTTTGACAAACGTTTGCGAATGAACGGATAAAAGTTATACCGAACGCCTTATGACAAGATCGGCTTTTAAACAGATCTTGACGCCTGCCTCTTCAATACGTTCTCCCTGCAAAACAGAGTTCAATATTTCCAACGATTTTTTCCCCATTTCATGCCGGGGTTGACGAATCGTAGTTAACGGCGGATTGGTTAAAGCCGAAAACTCGAGATCATCAAAACCAATTACCGCAATATCATCCGGCACCACCAGACCCGCTTCGGAAATAGCTTGTAAAGCTCCGTAAGCCATCGCATCATTGGCTACAAATACTGCCGAGCATTGGTGCCTTAAGAGTTCTTTCATCGCTTCGTAGGCATCCTTGCTAATGAAGTTGCCCGACGCGATCAACTCTTCCGAAAAGCCTATCCCCGCCTCATTCAAGGCCTTTTTATATCCCTCAATCCGGTCAAGCGCGACTTGATAGTAGAAATTTCCGGCAATATGGGCGATTTTACGATGGCCTTTATCGATTAAATGCTTGGTGGCCAGATAGGCCCCTTCGATATTATCCACCCAAATACAATTGACCCTCGGGTCGGAAAAATTGCGTTCAATCAACACGAAAGGAATTTCTTGCTCCAATAAGGTCATCACGAAATTCTTTTCTTGGATATTACTGCCGACAATAACTAAACCGTCGACCCTTTCGGAAAAGATCATTTTTTGGAGGACCCGGTTACGCTCAACGCTTTCATAGGAGTTTGAGAACAATAGGGTATAACCGGTCTGGCTCGCCACAAACTCCATTCCTTTAATAATTTGCGAATAATAAGGTTCGGAAATATCGGCCATCATGACACCAATAGTCCCGGTTTTCCGGGTTACCAGGCTCCGGGCCGCCGTATTCGGATAATAATCCATCTCCCGGGCGATTTTTTGAATTAATTCCTTGGTCTCTTCCTTGACTCCATATTTATTATTTAAAGCCCTCGATACAACACTCGGCGCTACTCCCGCTTGACGGGCGATATCTTTGATGGTTGCCATTTTTTAACCTCGTAAGTTTAGCAAACGTTTGTTATAATATTTCAATCTTTTATCCAAAAATCCTTCCTTGTTTTAATAAAATTTTTAACGACGTTTTCGAAAATGGGTGATCCTAAGTGTTTAAATCCGCTAAATAAAAAAAGAGACTATTTACGTCTCCATTTAAAATGGTTGTTTAATTATTCTTATGCCGGTTTTTAACGGCCAAACACCAAAAGTTCCCGGTTAGAACTACCTTTTTTCGCCCTTAAGTTCCAACCAGGCCGCCTCCACCACTGTAACGAATTGAGTAAAGGGGACGGTCCCATCATCCAGCCGCCAATGCCCCAGATATTCGATATTCCCCTCCGGTCCCAGAACCGGCGAAAAGGTGAGATTTCGGAGAAACCAGCCCTGGTTTCGGCCGCTGACTGTTAAACGCTCCAAAACTTCAAGATGGATCGCCCTGTCCCGGATCACTCCTTTCTTGCCTACCTTTCCTTTCCCGGCTTCAAATTGGGGTTTGATCAGGGTAACCAAATCCCCTTCCGCCGCTATTAGCTCCCGGAACTTCGGGAATACTAATTCCAAAGATATAAATGAAAGATCGGCGGTGACCAGATCCGGAACCGCCATTAGCTTACCGTTGTCAAAATAGCGGATATTCTCCCGCTCGAAAACAGTCACCCGGCTGTCCTGCCTGAGTTTCCAAGCCAGTTGGCCGTACCCGACGTCGACCGCATAAACATGAGCAGCCCCGTTCTGCAATAAGAAATCGGTAAAACCGCCGGTAGAAGCGCCGGCATCTAGGCATATCCGCCCGGAAACAGTAACCCCGAAGCTTTGAACGGCCTTCTCCAGCTTAAGCCCGCCCCGGCTTACATAATGCTGCGCCCCTCCGGCGAGTGTGACCTCAACAACGTCCGCAACTGTTTGGCTGGCTTTTTCCATCCGTTTGCCGTCGATGAAGACCTCCCCGGCCATTATCGAACGCTGGGCCTGCTCCCGGCTTTGGAAGTAGCCGTTTTCCACCAACCACAAATCGACTCTTTGTTTCATATATTTAACCGGCAAATCCTCTTATAAATCTACTCAGCGAGATTGAGCGTTTGTAATTGTTCTTTAAAAAGCTTAAGATTATTCTGGATCATATTCCAAATCACTAAAATTAATGGCCCCATATTTATGGGCCGCTATATTTCTCTCTTTTTTAAACTGCTCCCAATTGATATCGATGTTTTTAGGAAGGAAATCCTCACTTCTTTATAATATATTCATTCAGGAACCCGCCGGCTTAATTATTTCCCAAACCCGAAACTCATCACTTTGGTGTAGGGTTCGAACATCATCTCGTATATATCCATCGCCTGACGGTCCGTAAGACTGGCCAAGTAGTCGCCGATTAGATGGGCTTTGGTGTTCTCCCCGCTCATCTTACCGGACTTTTGCCAGACAAAGGCCGGTAAAAGCTGGGGATTGTTCCAAAACCGCCGGAATAATTTTTCCAGGATCATCTTCCCTTTTTCGGCCATCATCAATACCACCGGGTTTTTATAAACCTGATCGAAGAGGAAGGAGTTAAGCATCTCCAGATCGCGCCGGCGCTCCGGCGAAAGGGCGATTACCGGCTGGACCAACAGCCGTATTTCCCCGGCGGATTTGGGCTTCAGCCGCTCAAGATTACCGCTGGAAAATAAGATACAATCCTCGTTGAAACGGTAGATCAAATGCCGGACCAGGCGGTTGATCTTCAACTGCGGAGGAAAGGGACCCGAATTTTTCTCCTCGGCGGTGATCTCGGCCTCGATCTCTTTGAGTACCGGAATGGCTAAGCCGGTCACATCCTCCCAACTAACCAGGCCTACCCGCAAAGCGTCGTCGAGATCATGGGCGGCAAAGGCCAGCGAGTCGGAGATATTGACGATTTGAGCCTCCGGTCCGGGCTGGGGACAGCCTTGAAACTCGGTTGGAATTTGGGGATTATCATATTTAGTCACGTGTCTGGCCAAACCCTCCCTGGTTTCGAAGGTTAAGTTCAACCCCGGAAAGGATGGATAGCGTTCCTCCAGGCAGTCGACCACCCTTAAACTGTGCAAATTATGGTCAAAACCGCCATAATCCTTTAATAATATACTTAAGACCTCTTCCCCGGCATGACCGAAGGGAGTATGCCCCAAGTCGTGGGCGAGCGCAATGGCCTCCACCAGATCTTCATTGACTCGCAAAACCCGGGCAAATGTCCGGGCATGCTGCATAACCTCAAGGGTATGGGTCAGCCGGGTCCGGTAATAATCCCCCTCGTGAACCATGAAGACCTGGGTTTTAAATTGCAGGTTTTTAAAGGCGGTAGTGTAAATAATCCGGTCCCGGTCCCGTTGATAACAAGTGCGGTAGGCATCCTCGGTTTCAGGATACTTCCGTCCGCGAGTCTCTTTTGCCTTTGAAGCATAAGGAGCCAGGGACATTTCTTCGAATTCTTCCATTTTCCGGCGGGGGGAATTGGGCATTGTAAACCACCATTTAAGTTCGTAATCATTTTTTACATTACCGTTTTGAAATTAATGATTCGCCAAAAATGATGAGAATCCTGTAGGTTTCGCAAATCCTCAAGATTTTTAACTTCCGCGTCAAGCATCGTTTTTCGCAATTCTGTCACCTCCATCGCCTGAAAATTATATACTGTTAAAGCACGCGCCTTTTGTCAAAAAGTTTACAATATCCCGTAACAAGAATTTAACCATAATTACCCTCATCCGGTCATAAACTGTCTTTAGTTTCTCCAAACAACCGCGGAAAAGTGAGGTGAAAAAATGAAGTGTCCGGATTGCGCCACGCATAATCAGAGCTTTGTGGAGTATTGCCAGAAATGCGGCGCGGATTTATATAAGCTGCGTCATGAGAAAGCCGGTTATTACCGGAGGAAAAACAAATCAAATTCCATTTAAACCCTGATCGTTGCTCCAGTAGATAGAACTAAAAACCCCCGGCCGGGATGTTCCGCATAATGGAACCCCTGCCAGGGGCTTAATAACTGGTTCTAACGAAAAACCGGAAGATCCTATTCGTTAACCTCAAACCCGTTATTCTTAATAACTTCCCTGTACCAATAGCCGCTCTTTTTAATAATCCTCCGTTGGGTCGGATAATCCACGTAAACAATGCCGAATCTCTTGGAATACCCTTCCGCCCATTCAAAGTTGTCCATCAAAGACCAGACATAATACCCCGCAATATTGACGCCTTCCCGGATCGCCTTATAGGCGGAGTATAAATGCCGGTATAAGTAATCCACCCGGTTTTCGTCCAAAACTACTCCGTCCCGGTTGATCATATCCTTAAAAGCGCAACCGTTTTCGGTAATATATATTTTAGCCACTTGGTAATCCCGGTGCAGCCGCTTTAACAAGTCATAGAAGCAGTCCGGGTTGATTCCCCATCCGGTCTCAGTCCGGTATTCGCCGATAAAACTCTCGCTCAATTCCAACGGCCATCTGGTTTCATCCTGTGTGACCATTGTGCCGAAATAATTATTTAAACCCAGGAAGTCGAGAGGAGTGCTGATAATGTCCAGATCTTCCTTGGTTATTTCCGGCAAAACAACCCTGGTCGAGTACCAATCAAGCATATCCTGAGGGTATTCGCCTTTGAATAACGGATCGGTAAACCAGCGGTTCCAATAGCCGTCGCAGCGCCGGGCGGCAATTTTATCGGCTTCCTTTTCCGAGGCCGGATAGTTCGGAGTCATATTCTGGGAGAGTCCGATCTCGCCTTTCAATCCCAGCTCGCGATAGGCCCTTACCGCTTTGCCGTGCCCCAGCAAGAGGTGATGCGACACCTGCAAGGCGGTGGAGAAATCGGTGATCCCAGGGGCGTGCCTTCCTTCGTTATGCCCTACAAAAGTATAAACGGACGGTTCGTTAAGAGTGATCCAGATAGGCGCCAAATCCCCCAATTCCTTAAATACATAGCGGGCATATTGTTCAAAATAACCGGCCACCTCCCGGTTGGCCCAACCCCCGATATCCTGGAGTTTTTGCGGCAAATCCCAGTGAAAAAGCGTCACCGCCGGTTTAATATTATTCTCCGCCAGCAGACTGAGTAGTCTCCGGTAAAACTCAATCCCTTTGGGGTTGGGCCGGCCCTTGCCTTCGGGAAATATCCGCGGCCAGGAAACGGAGAGCCGGTAGGTTTTGATTCCCAACTCCTTCATCAGCTGAATGTCCTGGGGGTAAAGATGATAATGGTCGCAGGCGACATCGGCGTTGGTACCGTCGCTGATCTTACCGGGAATATGATTAAACCGGTCCCAGATGGACTCGCCTTTGCCGTCTTCCCTGGTTCCGCCTTCAATCTGATGGGAGGCGGTGGCGACCCCCCATAAAAAATCCTTGGGAAAAACTATTTTTGACAATTTAACTCCTCCTAATATATGCTGCTATTAGGGTTTTGTAAAACTTGGAAAAGGTTGATTCCGTAAAGAGCCAATTGAGCAAAGATTAAAATCTCCTCTGGCATTTTCTCTCCATCCCCCTATTAATCCGGCAGAAGTAAATTATGATCGGCAAAACTTCAAACCTTAGCCCTTAATCGCGCCGGCGGTAACCCCTTCGGTAATGTATTTATTCAAAAGAAAGTAAATGAGCAAAGAGGGTATAGCCACAATAGTCATGCAGGCAAACTGGATCGCGTAATCGGAACGGTAATAGCCGACGAACTTAATGACTGAAAACGGCAGCGTCCTTACATCTTCAGTGGATAAATAGGTATTGGCCATGATAAACTCATTCCAGTTATTCATAAAGGTCATAATGGCCGTGGTGATCAGCGCCGGTTTGCTGATCGGGGCGATTATTTGCAGCAGGGAACTCCAAACCGAACAGCCGTCAATCATCGCTGATTCTTCCAGCGCCCGGTGGAGCGGCTTCAAAAATCCCGAGATCAGAATGGTGTTGAAAGGTATCGTAAACGCCACGTAAGGTATGATCAATCCCAAATGGGTATTGAGTAAACTGAGCTTGTTAAAGAGCAAAAAATTCGGCAGCAGGGTGGCGTGAATCGGAATCATCATCCCCATCAGCACAAAACCGTATACCAAGCCGCTCATCTTCCATTGCATCCGGGTGCAGGCATAGGCCAGTAAAAATGAGAACAGCACCGACAAGACCACCGAAAAACCGACTACAATCAAACTATTGATAAAGTAATGAAATATCTGTCCATCCACCCAGGCCCGGACGAAATTTTGCCAGAGCGGCGGATTGGGTATTTTGAAAAACTCGGCGCCGAAAAGATCGCCGCTTTTCACCAGCGAATAATTGAACAACCAAATCAGCGGGAAGATCTGGCCGACAGCTAGTACTATCAAATAGCCGTATAATAAAAAGGCCTTTATTCGCGAAGAAAGTGGTTTGGAATCAGCGGGCCGGTATTCCGTCAATTGCCGCCTCAGAAGATTTAAATCGGTGCTCATGGTGGATCCTCCTACTCTCTTTTACCTGTCGAGGTCTGATAATCTCCAAAAACCAACCGTCCGAACCCGGTTAATACTCCCCCGTGTCAGTCCGGGTGAAACGGTCCAAAAGGTAAGTGCCAAGTACGCAGATAATTACGAATAACACCGAAAGGGCGTTTCCATAGCCGTACTGACCGGAGACAAAGGCCTTGATATATAAGTAGTTGGCCAAGAACTGGGTCAGATCCCCCGGCCCGCCGCCGGTTGACAAATATACGGTCTCCATCTGTTTCAGACAAGAGATCAAACCGATTACGGCAATGGCTTTGATTACCGGCATCATTAATGGAATGATCACCCTGGTGTATAACTTAAGCCCGTTTGCCCCATCAATCCTGGCGGCTTCCTGCAAGTCCTTGGGAATCCCCACCAGGCCGGCATAGTAAAAGAGGACCGCCCAGCCAAAACCCTGCCAGATTACAATAAAAATTACCGAACCCAAGGCGGTATGGATATTGCTCAGCCAGTCCATTCCCAGTGAACCTAGGCCAATCAGGGAAAGAAACTTGTTTAATAGGCCGTATTGCGGGCTAAAAACGGCGATCCAAAGCCTGGTGGTGACCACCACCGAGATAATGGCCGGGATAAAATAAACCGTCCGGAAAAACCGTTCCCCTCTGTTACAGGCCAGTAACATGACGCAGACGATTAAGGCGAAAGGATTTTGAATGAATAAAGTAACGATCGTGAGGATTAAGGCATTGAACAACGACAACCAAAAGGTGGGATCTTTCGTAAGTATCTCTTGAAAATTAGCCAATCCCACAAAATGCATCTTGCCAATACCGGTCCAGTCGGTCATGCCGTAATAAACGCTTAGAACAATCGGCACAATCATCGCGAAAAGCAGCACGGCGACACCGGGAAGAACCATCAAAAAAATATCCCGCTTATTGGTGAAAAAAGTATTCATGTTCATCACTCACTAAAACAATATTTTTGGTTCGGTTAAAGTAGGGATAAAGCTTTAACCTGAACGCTTCGCAAGTTAAAAACATCTTGAACAGGCTTTCCTTCCCCTCTATTTAAGGAGGAGATTTTAACCCGTGGCGGAGCGAATTTTAACAATCATCTAAAACAGAGCAATGATTTTTTTAAAGAATAAACGGAAATGGGCAGAAGAGCTAGGCTTCTGCCCATCAGTCACTAATTGGTTATTTACTTTTGGCTGCTTTTTCAGCATCGGCGTCAACAGCGGCCAGGAATTGTTCCGGGGTCTTTATGCCGGCCGCTAATTCCTGGATGTATTTTTGAACATTGGTTTTAAACTCAGCGGTGGATTGATCCAGGGACGGGGTGCCGCTGGTCTTTTTAGCCGCGTTTAAAATAGCGATTAAATCTTTGGAAATCTGGCTGTCGTTGGGACCGGTCTCGACCTTCTGGGCCGGGATATTCACTTTGCCTTCCCAGGCCAGTTTGGGATAGAGGGTGAAATAGGTCTTTAAATAGTCGATACATAAGGCTTTGTACTTGGTTTTGGCGCTGATTACATAGTTGCCGCCGCCCCAAGCCATCAGGTCGTCGATGGAACCTTTGGAGCCCGCCGGGAATTTCATGACTGCCAGGTTTTGATGGAAGGAATCGCTGAATGAAGCATCGGTGGAGAGTCCGGATTCCCAGGAGCCCATCAAATACATGGCGGCCTTTTCCTGGCCGAAGAGATTGCGGGAAGCGCCGTAATCGAGGGTTAAAAGGTCGTCGGCGAACAATTTGCTGTCGACCAATTGTTTAAATAATTTGGTTCCAGGCAGGAAAACCGGATCGGTAAATTTGATCTTCCGGGCCAAGGCCTTTTGGATCAGGGTGAAGTCGCCGGTGGTTCTGGCAACCAGGTTATCCCAGGTGATATTGAGCGGCCAGGCGTCTTTGCCATCGGTCACCAGCGGGATATATCCTTTATCCCGGAAAACTTTGGCGGTGGCCATTAATTCATCTATGGTGGTGGGAACTTTAACGCCGCATTTTTCGAAAATGGCCTTGTTGTAATAAATTACCCAGAAATCAAGGGTTACCGGCAGCCCATATAATTTCCCGTTGTAACGGTTGGGCTCAAAAGTCCCGGGAATAAAGCCCATGCCGGCGAATTGCTTTTCCGGTATCGGCAGCAAATAACCGTTGTTGGCCAACGCTCCGGTCATTGCCGGGAAGGACCAGTACTTGAAGACATCGGGAAGTTGGTTGGAAGCGGCGTAAATCTGCACTTTTTGTTGCCACGGTTGATCTTGATAGCTTTCGGTAATGATTTCCACATTGGGATGTTTGGCTTTAAATTCGGCGTTAATCTTTTCGACAACCGCGCCCCAGGTATTTTGCCGGTCAGGCAGGTTGTCGCCCATCCGTAAGGTGATTTTGGGCGCGGCGCTGAACGCGTTGATCATGAACATGGTCAAAATGAGCACCAAAACCAGGGATATTGCCAAAAAGCGTTTCATTTTGCTCCTCCTTAAAAATTCTTTTCCGAAACGGCCGTTCCTAAAGTTATTTTTACATAAATGTAACTTCAATAAAAGGGGGGGATTTTCATAAATGGTTCAAGATTTTTATGAAGATCGGGGATAGGTTTTTACAAGACGGCCGCGAAGATCTAAAATAATATTAACCCTAATTTATCTGGAGTTCCAAATGTTCTCTTTAACCAACCGGATTCGCCGCTTAAGTTTAAAAAATAAAATCCTGATATTTGTGGCGTTGTTGCTATTCATAGCGATTTCCGTGGTGGGTTTTTACGCCTATTACCTGGCGGCCAACCAGGTTATCGGTAAAGTGACCGAAACCCAGTTGGGTCTGGTCCGGCAAGTAAGCAACAATTTCGATTACATTTTAAATGATCTCAATAATATCAGCTCATTAATAATTTTCGACCTCAATCTGCAGAAAGAGTTGACCGGAGCCGCGTTTAACCGGAGCGGGGCAAGCTATGATCTCCGTAATTTTCTGGACCGGATTTTAGCCTCCAAAACTTATATTGCCATGATAACTCTTTACGGTTACAACGGGCTGGTTTACAGCACCGGATCCGGTTACACCAGCAGCAGTGTTGTCCCATTCAGCGAATTTAAACGGAACCCCTTTTATCAAAAAGCGCTCAAGCTAAACGGCGGCATCGGAATCGAGTATTTCCAGAACAATCCGCCGGTAGTCTTCGATAACCGCCGGCGCCGGATCCTGATGTACCGGATGATCAAGGATTTAAACCAATACCGTAACCGGGGCGTATTGTTGCTGTGGATCGATGAAGAAAAAATCCGTTCCATCTACCGTTCCAACGTACCCAATGAAGGCAGCACTTTTATCGTGGATCAGAACGGAATGATTGTTTCCGACTCTAACTCGGCGCATAT
>JBLNCU010000178.1:0-3660 GCA_050260935.1 Bacillota bacterium | reverse complement strand
CGATCCGAAAACCTTCATCCCTCACGCGGCGTTGCTCCGTCAGGCTTGCGCCCATTGCGGAAAATTCCCTACTGCTGCCTCCCGTAGGAGTCTGGGCCGTGTCTCAGTCCCAGTGTGGCCGATCACCCTCTCAGGTCGGCTACCCATCGTCGCCTTGGTGGGCCGTTACCTCACCAACTAGCTAATGGGACGCGGGCCCATCCTCTAGTGTAAACTTTCCTCACCGGGAGATGTCTCCCTTGTGAGCATATCCGGTGTTAGCAGCACTTTCGCGCTGTTATCCCAGGCTAGAGGGCAGGTTGCCCACGCGTTACTCACCCGTCCGCCGCTCGTGTATTGCTACACGCGCTCGACTTGCATGTATTAGGCACGCCGCCAGCGTTCGTCCTGAGCCAGGATCAAACTCTCCGTGAAAATCTTTTATTTGTACGGGCGATCTTGTTAATCGCTCCAACAAAAAATCGATCTTGGCGAGCTTGAACAATAGCTCTACTTTTCTGGCCATGTTTTAGCACATCTCTGTGCTTACCTCATGACAGGTTTCGTCTTCTTTTTTCAAAAGACCTTTTCAAAAGACCTACCAGTCTTTCGCTTTACTGCTGTTCAGTTTTCAAGGTTCAAGTCTGCATTCCGTCTCGCGACGCATTTGTTAGTATAGCATATTTGTCGTTGCCTTGTCAATCACTTTTTTCAACCTTTTTCTGTAAAAACTGCTGCTAGGTGATTGATTTATCGCGTCGTCGTGCGACAGCTTTAATAGCTTAACACATACCTCTTTAACTGTCAAGTCATTTTTAAAAATTTTTTGTTGCCACGTTAAACCCTTACCAATATTACCTTTATCGTTTACATCACTATCTAAAACTAGATATCAATAGTTCCGACTAACCTCTGGGCCAATTTTACGGCTTTATGCGCATCCTCCGCATAACCATCAGCCTCAATTTCCTTGGCATATTGTTCGGTCACAACAGCCCCGCCAACCATAAATTTAGACTTTAAGCCTTCTTTTCTAGCTAAACTGATCACCGTTTTCATTTCAACCATGGTCGTGGTCATCAAGGCTGATAATCCGATTATATGCGCTCCAAAAGTTTTTGCTTTAGTGACAATCTCATCGGCAGCCACATCCTTACCTAAATCATATACTTCAAAACCATAGTTACGCAACATCAAGGCAACTATATTCTTGCCGATATCATGGATATCTCCCTTGACTGTAGCCAAAACAACTCTAGGTTTTTTCTCTAAAACTTGATCGTTATTATCCTTCAATAACGGCTCCAAAAATCCAAAGGCATTTTTCATCGCTTCGGCGCTTTGGATTAGTTGCGGTAAGAAGTATTTCTTTGCTTCATATAACTCTCCCACTTCAGTGATGGCCGGAATTAAATAGCGATCAACCAGCACACTCGGTTCATGCCCTTCTTTAACTGCCTTTTCTAACAAGGTAATTATGCCTTCTTTATCTCCTTTAATGATACCTTGATAGACTTGATCGACAGAAGATAAAGAAACTTTTTCCCCCGTTACAGCCACTTTTTGAGGTTCACCCTTTTCGGCAAAGTACCTTAAGTAGTTTTTACTGCCTCGGTCAGTACCCGTCAAGACATCGGAGGCCATTTTCAGGTTCATTAATAATTCACTCGAAGGATTAGCGATCGCTACCGTTAGACCACGGCCAACAGCCATCGCTAAAAAGGCGGCATTTACCCAACCCCTTTCGGGCAGGCCGTAAGAGATATTTGACAGCCCGATATTCGAATTCGCTTTAAAATGATTCGTTGCCCAATCGATTAATTTTAAGGTTTCTTTTGCCGCACCTTGGCTTGATGAGACCGTAAGCACTAACCCGTCAACAATAATATCCTCTCTATCAAATCCATATTTTTTAGCTTCTTGATATACTTTTTCAACAATTTGAATTCGTTCATCGGCTGTTTCAGGCAGACTGCCATCCCTTAAGGGCAACAAGATAAACATCGCTCCATACTTGGCGGCAACCGGAAGCAATTTCGCCATTTTTTCCGTTTCCCCGGAAATAGAGTTAATCAAAGCCCTTCCTGGATAGATTCTTAGCGCCGCCTCCAAAACTTCAGGATTTGCCGAATCAAGGCACAAAGGCGATTCCACCATTGAACTTAATAACTCGACCACCTCAACCATCTTTGCTTTTTCATCAATACCGGGCATTCCTACATTTACATCGAGTATCGTGGCGCCTTTCTCAGTTTGTTCCAAGGCAAAACGGCGGATCTCTCCTGTTTTACCTTCCCGCAACTCCTCCTGAAGCTTTTTTTTGCCGGTGGGGTTGATTCGTTCCCCGATTATCGCCAGAGGATGGTTAAAACCGAAAAAAACCGTTTTCCGGGTGGAAGTGATGGCGCTATAACTTGTCGGATCGATAGGACTTGGCCGAGCTTCAAGGACCCGTTCTTTGATTTCTTTAATATATTCCGGGGAAGTTCCACAACACCCCCCGATTAAATTTACTCCTGCATCCAATAAAGGGTTAACATGACTACCAAATTCAGCCGCGCTCATGCTGAACACGGTTTTACCGTCAATCAGTTTGGGTAATCCTGCATTCGGCTTTGCGATTAAAGGAACTTTAGCATAGGGCTTCATTTGTCGAATGAACTTAACCATCGTTTCCGGACCGGTTGAACAGTTGCAGCCAACCGCATCCGCCCCCAGACTTTGTAGGGTTATAAGAGCGGTAACCGGATCAGTGCCGGTTAAAGTACGACCATCCTCATCAAAGGTCATCGTAACACAAATGGGAAGCGTGCAACTTTCCTTTACGGCAATTACTGCAGCCCTCGCCTCCTGAAGGTCGGTCATTGTCTCAATGGCAAACAAATCGACCCCGCCTTCTAAAAGACCTTTTACTTGTTCCTTGAAAACTTCAACCGTTTTCTCAAAAGGTATCGGCCCGAAGGGGCGAATGAATTGCCCAGTAATAGAAAGATCTCCCGCAACCAATCCTGACCGGCCAACCGCTTCCCGGGACAACAATGCTAATCTCCGATTAATCTCCAAAACTTGATCAGCCAAGCCGAATTCTTCCAGCTTTAGCCTATTGCCACTGAAAGTACAGGTATAAACGACACTTGAACCAGCCGCAGCATATCCTTTCTGAATGGAGACAATCGACTCAGGATGGTCCAAAACCCATTGCTCCGGGCATACCCCCGCCGGCATTCCTCGCTTCTGAAGTTCGGTGCCGAATGCTCCGTCCAGAATGATAATTTTTTGGTTAACCATTTCTCTAAAAGCCGTTTTATTCATCTACCTCAATCCTTTCAATCCCGGCAATGGCGATCACCGATTTCTCCGGAATCAACATCTGTTTTTCAGTCAATTTAAGATCCAACTTGCCCAAATCAAGCAAATCAAAGATTGCTTTTTGATAACCAAGATTCAAATCCCCATAACCAGGGCTAAAGCGGTGTTCCGTTATTTTTTTCCCTTCACGGCGTAATATTTTATTCATAAATTCCATGATCCAATCAAGTCCGGCGTCGGCAGTCTCTGAAGCTACCGCGTCTAAGATAGCCCCATAAGCGACATCGCCCTGTTCAATTTCGTAACCGATTCGTTCGACAACTTCTTTGCCCACCGTAGCTGCGAGCAAAACCAATTCCCTACAGTTCCCCA
>JBLNCU010000177.1:0-8284 GCA_050260935.1 Bacillota bacterium | reverse complement strand
TCCTTAGTACGAGAGGACCGGGATGGACGCACCGCTAGTGTCCCAGTTGTTCCGCCAGGGGCACGGCTGGATAGCTATGTGCGGATCGGATAAGCGCTGAAGGCATCTAAGCGCGAAACCGTCCTCAAGATTAGATCTCCCATAGGGTTAACCTAGTAAGACCCCTTGTAAGAACACGAGGTTGATAGGCCGGAAGTGTAAGTGCAGTAATGCATTGAGCTGACCGGTACTAATCGGTCGAGGGCTTGACCTTTGAACAGACTGTTAATTTGCGCAAGCAAATGTTACAGACTGTCAGTTCTGAAAGAACTTCAGATTGATTCCTAGTGAAACAATCTGTCATGAGTAACCCGCATTCTGATTCTCGGTATGAAATAAATTACTTCCTATTCAGTTTTGAAGGTACAGACTAAGGCAAGAGGCAGAAGGCATGAGGCAAGAGTTCTTTGCGTTATGCCTACAGAGAAAGAGCTTATTAATACTCATGCCTCAAGCCTCATGGCTCGTACCTAAAAGCTTCCTGGTGACAATGGCGAGGGGGAACCACCCGTTCCCATCCCGAACACGGCAGTTAAGCCCCTCAGCGCTGATGGTACTTGTCGGGAAACCGGCTGGGAGAGTAAGTCGTTGCCAGGAGTAATTTTTAAAAAGAAGAACTCATAATTAAATTGAGTTCTTCTTTTTTTACAACTCTTTGATTTACGCTCTAACTGCCGGTCTAAAATCAAATATTATAATGGGATTGGAGGCATTTTGTTAACTATAATGAAGGCGTCGTACAGGTAAATTTCTTGGAGACTGCATTAAAAGCGGACAGTGAATCAAACCCAACACCAAAAGCTATTGACGCGATATTTTGGTCGCAGTTTCCGGAAGCTCATCCAGCAGGGATTTTATATTTGAAACAGAATATTAACATAGGCTGAAGGAGTGAAAGGAAATTTTATGTCCCAACGCTTTTTTAGATTATTGATAATCATTTTAACCGTTTTGGCCCACGGGGCGGCTTATATGCAGTTTGAATCGCAAATTGCCAAGCTGCCGCTACCCCAAGAATGGCAAGGACAATTCTGTTTTTTATTAATTATTTCATTGACTTTTGCGTTGATTTTGCCGTTTTGCCGGAGAAACCTATTTGTGTGGTTGCTATTACTCTTCAGAAGTGTTCTTTGCATTGTTGTCAGCCTCCCAATGGGGGGATATCTCGGTGTCAAATTAACATTATCAGCCGTATTAATTATCGAAGCTTTTGAATATACGGCTATCTGGGATGGTATTACTTTTTCAACCGGTTTATTAGGGGTTATGTTGGGCGTCGAGTACCTCCCTATAACCGCCTGGGGGGTTAATCTGCCTTTGCCAACCGCCCATGACTTGTGGTCCTTCGTAATGTACGGGTTTACCATAATTATTCTTAATATAATTATCCGCTATCAGCGGGATACTCAAGAACCGGCAGCGGAAATAAGAAAATTGTATCAAGAAGCCCTGGTTCAACTAAGCCAGGTTAACTTGCAACTTCAGGAATATGCGGCAACGGTTGAGCAGGAGACTTTAATCAACGAACGTAAACGGTTGGCCCGTGAGATCCACGACACTTTAGCTTATACATTGACTAATTTGGTAATGATGCTGGAAGCCGCTAAGTTTATGTCCAAACAGAGCGATTCCGAAATAAAAGAACACTTAGAACGCGCCCGCCTCCAGGCTAGTGATGGGTTAACGGAAGTGCACCGGGCTTTACAGGCCTTGCGTCCGGCCCAACTGAACGAAGTAAGCGGCCTGTCAGCAATTCAACGTTTAGTCACTGCCTTTTCAAAAGCGACTCAATTGGAGGTCTCGTTGGATTTAGGCAATGCCCCGTTAAATTTTGGGGAGGAAGCGGATTTGGTTATCTACCGGCTGGTTCAGGAAGGAATAACCAACGCTTTACGCCACGGACATGCATCACGGATCGCCATCTCCTTCTCAATGGTTGAGAATAAGGTACATATCCAGATTAAGGACAACGGGGTCGGCGCCGACGGTGCAAAAGAGGGTTATGGACTTTCCGGGATGCGGGAACGAATTGAACGTCTGGGAGGAAAACTTGAGATATCCGGTTCTACAGGGCATGGTTTTAAGCTTCTGGCGGTTATTCCCATTTAAAAGGAGTAAACTATGGAGAAGATCAAAGTATTGTTAGTGGATGACCAGCGTCTTTTTGTGGAGAGCCTGCGGGTTGTTTTGGAAAAAACAGCTAGTGACATCGCGGTGGTTGGTGTGGCCTCCGACGGTCATATGGCGGTTGAATCAGCCTCGACGTTGCATCCGGATGTAATTTTAATGGATGTGCGTATGCCGGAATTGAACGGGGTGGAAGCCACCCGGATAATTTTGAAGCGGTTTCCGGAGATCCGGGTTTTGATGCTGACCACCTTCGATGATGATGAATATGTTATTGAGGCCTTAAACTACGGGGCCGTCGGATATTTGTTGAAAAACGTCCCGCCGGGGGAGCTAGTTACAGCGATCCATGCGGTATTTGAAGGCAGTGTTTTAATAGCTCCGAAAGTAGCCACTAATTTACTGAAAAAACTGGTTAACCCGCTGGAAGAAAAACCTATTACGGAAACTAGGGAGATTTCTCCAAATTGGCTTAGTGAATTAAGTAATAGGGAAAAGGAGATTCTGAGTCTGATCGCTCAGGGGTATGATAATAAGGAAATAGCTAAAAAACTTTATATCGGGGAACAGACGGTCCGTAATTATGTAAGTATCATTTATTGCAAATTGGGGGTCCGGGATCGGGTATTGGTATCCAAGATGGCCTGTAAAGCCGGTTTGTGTTAATCGGAAGCAACCAAATACGCGTTTAGGAGATCCGGAGGTTTTGATAAACCCCGGTTTTTTTATGCCTAAAGGAATGTGACAAGTAATAGTATTATTGTAACAAGACAAACAAATAGGGAAATGGTATTTTTAAAGAGAGAAGATTGTAACCAAGATGTAACAAAGAAGGTTTGCCAAAATAATCAATTAAATTCAGGGGGTGATGGTTTCTTAAGAACATAGGTGCAAATTGGTCAGGGCTTCAGAAACAAATAAAGGAGGTAAATAAATGGTTAATGCCAAAAGAAAGAATTCCCGGGTGTTAATGGTCCTGTTTATAATGGTATTGGTGATTGCGGTTAGTCTTACCTATAGTCCCACTTCGTTGGGAGCGCAAAAGGTACCGACTTTGCGGGTGGTTTTAGCCAACCATCCCTGGACGGACGCAATTAAGCCGTTAATTCCGGAGTTTGAAAAGTCTACCGGGATTAAAATCAACCTGGAAAGTTATGAAGAGAACCAATTGACTCCGAAGCTAACCATCGAATTCACTTCGGGAACTTCTTCGGTTGACGTTTTCATGACCCGGCCGTTGCAGGAAGGCCGCCTGTTCTTTAAAAACAACTGGTATGGCCCACTGAATTCCTACATCAACCGGAAAGATTCGGCTAGCTGGAACTGGAAAGACTACCCGGCTTCCTCAGTCAAAGCGGTTACTCTTAATGACAAGATTTATGCTGTACCGTTGGTTACCGAATGGCAAGTGGTTTTCTACCGGAAGGATCTCTTTGAAAAGGCTAAGCTTGCTCCTCCGGCCACGTTGGAGGATTTAGAGGCGGCTGCCAAGGCTTTAAATAACCCCTCAGCCGAGATGTACGGCATTGTTTCCCGCGGTCAGCGGGCTGCGGCTGTAACCCAATTCTCCAGTTATTTGTATGCCTTTGGCGGCGATTTTATCAAGAACGGCAAATGCGTGCTGGATTCTCCGGAAGCTGTCAAAGCCTTCAGGTTCTACGGTAAAATGCTTCACGATTACGGCCCTCCCGGCGTGACCAATATGAGCTGGCCGCAAGCTCAGGCTTTATTTGCCAGCGGTAAAGCGGCGATGTGGACCGATGCCAGTGTTTTAATAGCCGGTTTGTTGGGTGAAAAATCAGTGGTCGCCGATAAGCTCGGAGTGGCTGTATTTCCGGCCGGTCCTGTAGCCAACCATCCGTTTTACGTCATTCCTTGGGCAATCGGCATGGCCAACCAATCGAAGAATAAAGCCAACGCCTGGAAATTTATAAAGTGGGCCTCTAGTCCCGAAATTACCAAAAAAGCACAACTAGCCGGCAACACCATGTCCCGGAGCTCAGTTTGGAGCGACAGCGAAGTGCTAGCCAAAATCCATCCCGATATGCCGGCCACGGCTAAAAAGACTGGGCCAATCGCTACACCTTATGATCGCCCCTTGATGACTTCGGTAAGCGAAGCCCGCGATTATATAGGCGATGTGATTGTAAAGTCAATTGAGACCGGCGGTACTGCTGATATTGAATCCCTGGCTAAAGTAGCTACGGAAAAAGTGAATGAGCTGCTGAAAAAAGCGGGGGAGTATGGCAAATAAGTTTTAGGGGGGTGCGGCTTATCCGGCCGCACCCTTTGCAAGGACGCGCTATGTACTGGGGGTGTAAATACATGAAGATCGGAGAGTTTGTTGAGAAAAATATCAGGTGGCTATTCCCGCTACCGGCAATCATCTTTATTATGCTAATGATGGTATTTCCAATCTGTTATACCTTTTTTGTGAGCCTGACGGATTGGAATATGAGTTCCGGAGGGGTCATTAGCTTTATCGGGCTGGACAACTATCTAGCCATGTTAAAAGAGCCCCGTTTCTATAACGCCATCTGGTTGACCTTCTATTTTACAGCTCTGGCGGTTGGGATTGAGACTTTTCTGGGAGTAGCCATTGCGTTGATTTTAAACCGGGAGTTTGCCGGCAAGAATTTGGCCAAATTCATACTCCTTTTGCCGATGGTGGCCACCCCGGTGGCGATTGGGCTTTCCTGGACCTTGTTTTATGAACCGACCATCGGGTTGGGGAATTACGCTTTGAAACTCCTGGGTCTGCCGGCCTTAAAATGGCTGGCTTCCAATTATACTGTTATTCCTTCCTTGGCACTGGTTGACATTTGGGAATGGACGCCGATGATTTCTCTGATTGTTCTGGCCGGGCTGGTTAGTCTGCCGAACGAACCATACGAGGCGGCCCTAGTTGATGGGGCAACTCCCTTTCAAACATTACGCCGGGTTACCATTCCGTTATTGCGCCCGACAATTCTAATCGCGGTGGTTTTGCGAAGTATAGATGCCTTGAAGACCTTTGATATAGTTTATGTTATGACGGCAGGTGGACCAGGTTTCGCCTCGGAAACATTGAATATATACGCCTATGGTCTTGGTTTCGGTTATTTCCGGTTTGGGGTCGCTTCTTCAGCCCTGGTGGCGCTTTTTGCAGTGGTCCTGGGTTTCAGTATCGTGGTTTTAAAAATGCGGAAGACGTATGATATCTAAGTTAACGCGCCAATTTCGATGGGAGTTGAGAGCAATGAGTAGAAAGATAGTCAATAAAACCGGATGGTATCTTTTAATTTTGTTAATCGTAGTTCCTTTCTTATTCCCTTTATACTGGATCATCTCCGCTTCTTTGAAAACACAGGCGCAGATAATTTCCATCCCCCCGTTATGGTTTTTTAAGCCTACCCTTGAAAATTATCTCCGGGTTTTCGTGGAGCAAAACTTCGGGCAGTTTCTGATAAACAGCGCTATAGTCGCGGTCGGTTCGACAGTTTTCTCTTTAATACTGGGATTGCCTGCCGCTTATTCGATCTCCCGTTACAAACAACAAACCTTGGGTATTTTTATTCTGATTGCGCGGCTAATGCCGGGGATATCATTTTTAATCCCCTGGTTCATTATATTTTCCAAGCTGGGGCTGGTTGATACCTATACGGCTTTAATCGCCAGTCACATGCTGGTGGGATTGCCTTTGATTGTCTGGATTATGATCAATTATTTTGACGGTTTACCTTATGAACTGGAGGAATCAGCCAGGGTCGACGGGTGTTCGCTTCAAGGTGTATTTTTAAGGATTATTCTCCCTATATCAGGGCCGGGAATCATTACTTCAACTACCTTATCCTTCTTGTTTTCCTGGAATAATTTCATGTTTTCCATGGTTTTGAGCGCCCAACGCACCAAAACGTTACCGATTGCCATCTATAACTTTGTTTCTTATGCCGAAGTCAACTGGGGAAGCGTGATGGCTGCAGCGGTGGTGATTATCGCCCCGGCGATTATCCTGACGATGATCTTCCAACGTTATGTGATTAAAGGCCTGACGGTGGGAGCGGTGAAAGGGTGACTAATAAAGATTTGTTTACACCCCCTGACATTTCGGGCAATAATAGATACTACCGCCAAGGTAGTTCTCTTTTTTAATCGGTTCACCACAGTCCGGACAGGGTAGTCCGGCGTTGTTTTTACTCATAACGGTTTTATAACCGCCGTTAGCCCCGAAGAGATCCTTTTCGGTATCCCTCCCGCCGAGCTTGGCCATTTGGGAAAGAACTGCCTTTACAGCTTTGAAAACGGCCGTTTTTCCGGCGGCGGAGAAGGAGCCGACCTTTTGCTTGGGGTGGATTTTGGCTGTCCATAAAATATCCCGTAAAACACCGTTTCCTAATCCGGGAATTCTTTGCCCGGTGGCCAGAAATGCTTTGGCGCTTAATTTCTGCATCTCCGGCGCAGCAATAAGTTTCTCAAAATAGGCTTCGTTAAATTCATCAGTCAGCGGCGAGGGCTTTTCCTTGGCTACCCGGTAATAAGCATTATCAAAATCACTTTCTTTCGAGCACCATAACCCTCCGTACATTTGAACCGAAGCGCTGAGGGCTGAGAGATCCTCAAACTCCACTAAGAGCTGGTGCTTTTGGGGCCGGGTTTCATTTTGGGTATGAAATCTAATTCCGACTCCATCACCGAAGACCATTAGCGCCGTATCGCACTTAATCTCAACCATACCCCCGCAAGCGGCAGCCTTTCCGATGGTTTGGCCGGTAAGCAGCCGGTTGTAGTTTTGGGGATCCCCAAAGTACCAGGCAAATTTATGGGGAGAGGCCGCTGCTATTACAGTTTTAATCTTTTTACCAGTGATCGTTTTATTTAATTGCTCCGCTATAACCACAGCTTCCGGTAGTTCAAGCATTAGGTTCCCACGCTCCTTTTCGATTCTGGTAAAAGATTACGGAAAATTTCATTGAACTATTTTCCATATTTTTAATTATAACCCATTGACAAAAAATGAACAGAGTTTTTAAAGTCGGGACTCTCTTTTAACCCTTCGGAGCCGTGACGCATACAATATGGGCAATAGACCCGATAAAGGTTGATGGAGGTGATTTTATGCTTTCGGATACTGAATTCGTCCAACAATCCCTTGAACTTAATTTATTTTTTATGCGAATCGCCAAGGAGCATTCCTTTTTTATTGAAGTAGCCACTCCGGTAAAAAATTATGACATTATCCAAGAGGCGGAAATGTTCAAGTTCGAATTTGCCAGCTTGCTAGCTGAGACTGTCCGACTGGCCGATGGAATCGTTCCGGCTGAATTTTTAGAAGCCGGTGAGATTGCAACCGATTTGACACTTGAAGCTGAGATAGCCAGCGAATTTTATTCGGGCTACGGCTTAAATACCGAGATTACCCGGGCCGAGCAGGCCTTGGGGGCCGGCGGCGATCCTAACCCCGCTTCGATGGTGGACACCGTAACCCGTCTTAATCAGCGGGCAAGAGTCGCAATTGCGGGTCTGGCAGAATTTAAAAACCGGCTTTTAAATGAAATGATAACTTGCCGGGTTTTTACCTTCAATTACCCGTTGTTAATCGATCATATATTACGGGAAGCCTGCTTTTATCTGGAGATGTTGGAAAGGCTTCAAAATCGCACAGTAGTTGACCCGGTTACGGATATGATCAATCAAGAAATTTTTTGGAACCGGATCATGGCTGAACATGCCAAATTTATCCGGGGGCTTTTGGACCCGATGGAGGTTAATCTCTTCAATACCGCCGATAATTTCGGAAAACAGTTTGACGTCTTAACGGCCCAAGCCCAAAATTTACTTAGCCAGACTTTTAATTTGGCCGCAGTTACCGAAGAAAGCCGGCAGGCGACTGTTGGAATCAGAGATTTCAAAAAGCAAGGGACCGAAGGTCTTATTACCTGCAGGATCCGTTCAATAGCTCATCCATTATTGGGAGATCATGTGGTCCGGGAAGCAAATCATTATTTGAGACTATTAAGGCTCTTCGAAGGATTAAGGGAAAGATGAAAACAGGGGGCTTACCCAACGGGTAAATCGGGAAGCCCCTTTTAGACGATTACAAATGTTATCCGCTTAGTACACTAAATGCTTCCGCAACTTT
>JBLNCU010000176.1:0-3204 GCA_050260935.1 Bacillota bacterium | reverse complement strand
ATTATTAGCCAGAGAGGCGCAGAGACACAGAGAAAATTCGAATATCTTTTATAGATGTTTTGATTTTCCGTATGAACTTTTCTCTGCGCCCCCGTGTCCCTCTGTGGCAGGGCTTTGATCTTTAAATAAACATGGAAACCTTCGATTCCATGGCGTTTTTAAGAAAGGCGTCGACGCCGGCGATCTCCAGGCGGTCATAGGGGATCAGTTCTTCCTTGGTGATTCCCAGTAGTTTTAAAGAAGCCTCGCAGGCGATGAAACGGATCCGGCGTTCCATGGCCATTTTAAACAAGTCCGCCGCCGTTTGACCGTCTTTTTGCCGGATTAACTTTTTCATCAACCGGGGGCCGATCCCTAAAAAATTCATTTTGGAAAGGCCGATTTTGTCAACACCCACCGGCATCATGGCTTTAAAGAGATTTTCCAGAAAGAACCGGCGGGTGATAACTTTCCGGCGGAGCAGGTTCATCCCCCAGAAAGTAAAGAAGATGGTTACTTCCATGCCGTTTCCGGCCGCTCCATTGGCTAAGGTCAGAGCGGCCATTGCTTTGTCGAAATCGCCGCTAAAGAGGATAAGGCTGAATTTTTCAGGTTGGCCCACGGTAAACCTCCGTCTTCAGGATCAGTCGCCGGTGATTGTTTATGACTGACGGCATAACACCAAGTGGAAATTTTAAAATATTAATATTTGCATGTATGAAGGTAACTTGGTATTATAATCTATAGTGATCGGTGCTGGTTAACTTTTTTCTTAAAAGAGATAATCATAGTTTAAACCTTGAGGGATCTTGCTAAACTGGGAAGATTAGGCGGGAAACAATCACTGCCCAACCAGGAAATCCTCTTGGTTTTTAACGAACCCCGCAAAACAGGTAAATTTTATTGCCTGGGCATAATACTGGATGGGATCTTAAATAACAACGGATCAGGTGTAAAAATGGGTTTCTTTCGCCAACTGACATTAGATGACAAGGCCGTTTTCGACCGGATATTGAGCCGGCTGCAACCGGAAAGCTCCGATCTCACTTTTACCAATCTGTTTATGTGGCAATATAATTACGGTTTACAGATATTTTACGACGAGTCGCTGGATTATATTTTTTTATGGGCCAAGCCGCCCAAGTGGAAGAATTTTTTTCTGCCGCCGGCCGGCGACTGGACCAACCCGGAAAAGCTAAAAAGGGCGCTTCATTTTATGGAAGAGTGGGCTAAGACCGAGGGGTTTGAGTTTTTAATCCGCCGCACCCCGAAGGAACTGGCCGAAGCCTTGCGCAAAGCGGATCCGACACTTTTATTCAAGGAAGAGCGCAATACTTATGATTATCTTTATTTAACCGCGGATCTGATCAACTTGGCCGGCAGAAAGTTTCACGGCAAACGGAATCACCTAAACCAGTTTCTCCGGAAGTACCAGTGGGAGTACCAGGTGATGGATCCTGATTTGGCGGTCGAATGCCTGAACCTGGAGACCGACTGGTTTAATCTGCAAGAGGAGGATCGGGAGATGGACGATGAAAACCGGGCCATGGCTGCGGTGTTAAGCAATTTTAAAACCCTGGGAGTCACCGGGGGGGTGATCAAGGTGGACGGGAAGATTCAGGCGCTGGCGGTCGGCGAGGAGCTGAACACCCGCATGGCGGTGATTCATATCGAGAAGGCCAACACTGAGTTTGACGGGATGTACGCGGCCATCAACCAACAGTTTGCCGCCAACGCCTGGTCCGGGTATGAGTACCTCAACCGGGAGGAGGACATGGGGATCGAGGGGCTGCGGAAGGCGAAGCTCTCGTATAATCCGGTGAGGATGGTGGAGAAGTATAGCGTGGGTAGGAAATAAAAAGGTGCTCATATTCTCCTATAAATCAATTTGCGGGATTTATAGGATTTTTTATATTATATTTAGCTGCGAAAACTTCGTATAAATTGATTTTTTGGAAATTTTTTAACGAAAAAAGGAGGAAATTTTGAGTCCATCCAGAATTAAACTGTAAATTATTGTATATTAGCGGGAGGTTATGATGGTTTTATCTTCCGATAATAGGGATCCATTGGAAATTCAGCCCGGCCGGGATTGGCCGGGTTTTACTTTTAGGATCGGCAAATTCCGGTAAAATTCGACAAAATAATTGCTAAATCTCGACAAGTGGGGAAATGGTCGAAGGCCTTTAAGAGGGATATTCATGAGGAAACAATTGTTAATTCTTTTAATGGGAACGGTATTTTTAGGCTCTTTGGTCCGGATTACGCTGGCCCAGAAAACGGAGAAACCGGATGCGGCGGAAAGATTGCAAGCCGCTTTGCAGGCAATGGACTCCCGCGAAGAACTGATTCAGTTGCGGACCTTAAACCGGCGCGCTTTTAAAAAGAAAGATGGCAAGTTAGTTACCTTTATCTCAACTGAACCATTGAACTATCTGGAAGATGACAATCAGTTGCATCCGATTGACATCAACCTGTCTGCCGAGGCCCTGTTAAAGGCCAACCAGGCTAAAAACGGCAAAGATAAAAGCAAGTACCGCTATCACGCCTTGAAAAATTCGCTTAAGGCCCGTTTTAGCGATGAATCCGATGGCGGGGCGCAATTGGAATATCAAAAACATTCGGTGGAGTTTGTTCTTCTTCACCAGAACAAACGCCGGGCGGTTGTAGAAAAGAATAAAATCCATTACAAAAAAGTCCTTGATAACTGCGATCTGGTATATACGGTACTCCCGGGGCAGGTTAAAGATGAGCTGATCTTTAGCTCCGCTCCGAAAACTCCCATCATCAGTTATAAACTTAATATTAATGAAAAATTGGTCCCCAAAAACGGGCCCGAAGGTTCGGTGGAGCTGGTGGATGCCGCCGGGAAAACGGTGTTTCGCCTGTTGCCGGCGGTGATGTTTGAAAAAGATCATCTTGATAAATCCAAGAGCATTGAAACCAGATTTCACTGGAATAAGAATGAACTCTATTGCGACATGATCCTGGATATGAGCTGGTTGAAGAATAAAAAACGCCATTATCCGATCGTGGTCGATCCGGTAGTGACTCCCGCTCCCACCAGCATGGGGACCACTGGATACCGGGCCCTGATACACTGCCCTGAAGGTTATGGGGAGATAAAATGTAGTATAGACCTTGACGGTCCCGGCTGGCACGGCTATTTGGCCGATCATGATTATTGCAATGTCTATTTTAAAGATCTAACCGCTAACCGGACAT
>JBLNCU010000175.1:0-29805 GCA_050260935.1 Bacillota bacterium | reverse complement strand
GCCCATGGGGCGTCCCTTCTTCGCGTATGGAGAAGGGGTAGGGGATGAGGGGGGAAATATTTTTCATCCTTCAGGCTGCACCTGCAATACTTTGAGGTAGGCTAGCTTGAAAATAGCTAGAAGAACGACTGAACCAATAATACCAATGAGAGTCCAATCAACACGGTTACCGTGGCCCAACCTACAAAATTATTAAACGGTTTATTGGTGTATTTGCCCATAATCTCCCGGTTATTGACTAAAAGCATCATGCTGACCAGCACCACCGGAAGTAAAACCCCATTAATCACTTGCGACCACAGAGTAATGGCGATCAACGGGGCCTGTGGCAATAGAATAATCGCAACACTGACTATGATGATAACAGTGTATAACCAGTAAAACTGGGGCGCTTCTTTTAAAGTCTTATCAATTCCGGCTTCAAAACCAAAAGCTTCACAAACATAGAAAGCGGTCGCTACCGGCAAGATAGTGGCTGAAAATATGGAGGCGATGAATAACCCGAAAGCAAATACTTGTGAGGCAAATACTCCGGCCAAGGGTTTTAGTGACAAAGCCGCATCCTTGGCTTCCGTGATAGCCACCCCGTTTAGATGCAGCGTAGAAGCGCAAGCGACAATTATAAAGAAGGCCACCACCACCGTGGCGATGCAACCGATCACCACATCCCAAACCGTGTAACGGTAGTCTTCCAGCTTCAGACCTTTTTCAATCACTGAAGACTGCATATAAAACTGCATCCAAGGGGCGATGGTGGTCCCAATAATACCAATGACCATGTAAAGATAATCAAAACTAAATTCCATCCGGGGGTGAATGAAAGAAGCCCCGATTTCGCCCCAATTGGGTTTGGCCATCACCGCCGACACCACATATGAAAGCAGAAAAACACTGAAGATCAAGAAAACCCTTTCGGCGAAACGGTAAGTTCCTTTGACCACCAACAGCCAGACGGCGATAGCCGCTAGCGGCACCGCGATATATTTACTTACTCCGAAAACCTGCATACTGCCGGCGACTCCGGCAAATTCAGTGGTGGTATTGGCGATATCCGCCACCAGCAACCCCAAAAATATAAAAAAAGTAACCTTTACCCCGGCGTTCTCCCTGATTAAATCGGCCAACCCTTTACCGGTGACTATGCCCATCCTGGCATTCATCTCTTGAACCACTAAAAGAACGATAAAAGCCGGAACCAAAGTCCATAAAAGATTAAAGCCATATTTAGCGCCGGCTATTGAATAGGTGGTGATCCCACCGGCATCGTTGTCCACACTTCCGGTAATAATCCCCGGCCCTAAAATACTTAAAAATATTAGTAAATTGGCCCAAAATGCCCATTTTTTGGATGAAATTGCGGTCATCGTCGCCACCCCGTCATAGTTTCCGCTTCTTTGGCTTGAGGATTTCGTAAACTACATCATCGATAATGACGATCCCCAACATCTTCATCTCCTCGTCCACTACCGGAATTGCCAGGAGACTGTATTTAGAGATGATTTCCACCAGAGAATTGATATTATCGCGGTCATAAACGTAAATCACTTTGCGGTTCATAATCCGTTCAAGCCTGATCGCCGGGTCGGCCACAATTAAATCCCGGAGGGAGACAATGGCGGTCAAGCGTTCCTGATCATCGACGACATAAAGATAGTAAATAGTGTCGGACTCCGGTTTTAACCTGCGCAGCTCGTTTATAGTTTCCTCAACCGTCATCTGCTCTTTGAAGGAAATATAGTCGGTGGACATCAAGCTTCCTACTTGATTCTCCGGATACTCCATCAACTCTCTGACTTCATCGGAGGCTTCCTTCTCCATCTCCTGGAGTAATTCTTCGGCCTTCTCATCTTCCAGCTCGTCAAGGATATCGGCCACTTCATCGGCGGGCATCTTTTCCAGAACATCGGCCGCTTTTTCCACCGGAATTTGATCGAGGATGCTGGATTTGGCATCGGTCTCCAGCTCCTCCAGCACATCGGCGGCCCGGTCATGATCGAGAGCGTTGAATATGGCCGTCCGGGTGTTGATATCCAGATCTTCGATAATATCCGCCAGTTCGGATGGGTGTAAAGTGTTCAGCTTGGATGAGGAGATGGAAAGCTTCAAATTCTCCAGCGGGGGCACGATGGCCTCCATGTTGCTCCAGAGGATCAGTTTACTGGGAACGGTCTTTCCGAAAAGCTGAAAGGCTTTTTTAGCGGGTTTAGCCAAGTCCAGCCGGCGCAATAATCCCTCAACTCCCACATCCACCGCTACCACAAACAAACCGGCGGAGATGGAGGCCAGTCTGATATCATTAACCCGGACCACTTTTTTGCCGTCGATATCAACAATCTGTTTATCTAAAATATGTTTGGTCAAATAAATTGCGTTTTCAGGAGGTAAGGCTTCCGCTGTATTCCGGCAGATTATGCGGTATTTGTGATTCACCCGTTCAATTGAGCACTGGGTCCATTCAAAAATTCGGGTACCCTTTTCCTTACTCTTGATGATGCAAGAGACTACCCGGGGACGCTCTTCAGTGACTGCAATGAATTCTTTTAAAGTTCCAACGGGATTTCCATCAGCGGAAAAGACTTTGGAATTCAGCACCCTGCTCAAATAGAAGCTCTTGATAGTAGTCATGGTTACCTCCTTTTTTAAAAATATGCGGTTAAAATAAAAGCTTTCACCAAAGCCGAGCGTGGTGAAAGCTTAAAAACCCAATCACTCTCGTTCAAGCTTTGGCACTGCAAGGCGGTGAAGATGCATTAGATAATGCCTTGAAGATTCGGCAAAATCTGCTAACCAGCTCAGGTTGTCTCCAACCATCTGCGGTAGCACCCCATATCCCTGCAGGAACCTCGCCTACCGAGTATTCAATTTCCCCGTGCCGCCAAAAAGATTAGCTAAAACGTGCAGCACCGTGAAATAATTTTAGCACCGTTCACAGTATTTTGCAACCACTTCCGGAACTTTTCCCGGAAAACCAGCTAAGAATTTTTACGGCCGATTACTTTTTCAACCGCCTTGACCACATCTTCGCTGGTCAACCCATACTCTGCCAATAATTCAGCGGGTGAGCCCGACTGCCCGAAGCGGTCTTTCATACCGACGAATTCCATGGGAACCGGGCGGTTCTGCACTACCACTTCAGCAACGGCGCTGGCCAAACCACCGACAATACTATGTTCTTCAGCAGTGACAAGACCACCGGTCTCCCAGGCGGCTTTAATGATCTCCGCGCTGTCCAGCGGTTTGATGGTGTGAATATTAAGGACTCTGACCGAGGTTCCTTTTTCCTGCAAAACAGCAGCCGCTTGTAAGGCTTTGTCGACCATAATTCCGGTGGCAACAATTGTAGCCGCTTTGCCTTCCCGTAAACGGACCGCTTTCCCGATAACTGGTTGGTAATCCGGCTCAAAAATAACCGGCACCGGTTCCCGGCCCAACCTGATATATACCGGTCCCTTATGTTCGGCGGCAGCGAAGATTAGTTTTTCGGTTTCAACGGCATCAGCCGGATTTAAAACCGTCATTCCGGGAATAACCCGCATCAAGGTAACATCCTCTATCGATTGATGCGAACCGCCGTCCTCACCGACAGTTGGCCCGGCATGAGTAGCGGCTATTTTCACATTAAGTCCCGGGTAACCGATGGTGTTTCTTACCTGATCGTAGGCCCGGCCGGTGGCAAATACGGCAAAGCTACTGGCAAAAGGAATTTTACCGGCTGTGGCCAGTCCTCCGGCGGTGGCCATCATATCCGCTTCGGCAATCCCCATCTGGAAAAAACGCTCCGGGAATTTTTTGGCAAACCCGGCGGTTTTAGTTGATTTCGACAAATCGGCATCCAAAACAACCACCTTGGGATTGATCTCCCCTAATTTAATCAAAGCATTACCGTAAGCCTCACGGGTAGCAATTTTATCTCCCACGGGAATTTCCCCCTCATCTTCATTTTAATTGTTAATACGTCTATCGTTGAAAACAGCGCATAATTATTTCTCAAATCCGAGTTCTTTCAAGGCTAATTGAGCTTCCTCCGGCTTAGGAGCTGTTCCGTGCCAGCCGGCCTGATTTTCCATAAAGGAAACGCCCTTTCCTTTCAAAGTATGTAAAACGACGACGCAGGGCTTGCCCTTGATCCCTTCGGCTTGGGTTACCGCTTGGTCGATGGCAGCTATATCATGGCCGTCGATCTCAAGCACCTGCCAGCCGAAGGCTTTAAAACGCTCCATCGGGCTGGTCAAAGATTTAACATCCTCAATTTTACCATCGATTTGCAGATGGTTATAATCCACAAAGGCGGTTAAATTATCAAGTTTATAGTGGACCGAGGTCATGGCAGCCTCCCAAATCTGGCCTTCCTCAAGTTCACCATCTCCCATTAAAACATAAACCCGGTAGGATTGGTGGTCCAGTTTGGCAGCCAAAGCCATTCCATTGGCCACCGATAAACCCTGTCCCAAAGAACCCGACGAAATATCCACTCCCGGGGTTTTCTTCATATCCGGATGGCCTTGTAAAATACTGTTAAGTTTCCGTAAAGACAGCAGCAGACTTTTATCGAAGAAGCCTTTTTCAGCCAAAGCGGCATAAAGTACCGGCGCGCAATGGCCCTTGCTTAAAACAAAACGGTCGCGCTCAGGCCATTTGGGGTTGTTAGGATCAACCCTCATTTTATAAAAATATAAATAAGCCATCAAATCAGTCGCTGATAGCGACCCTCCCGGATGGCCGGATTTGGCCGCCGCCAACATGCGGATAATATCCCCCCGCATCTGTCGGGCTTTTTCCTTAACCTCTTTGAGTTGCTCTTTTGTCAGCAAAAACATCCACTCCTTTTTCATGATGAATTTAATAACCAAAAATGTCTAGCGTTTATTTTTACCGCCGGTTGACTTCGCAATCGCGCTCCTGGCCAATTCATCGCAACGATTATTTGAGATGTTATCCTGATGACCAGCCACTTTTTCCCAGTCGATTTGATGAACCCGGTTGAGCTCAATTAATTGTCGCCATAAATCCTGATTTTCGACGGGTTTCTTTTGGGCGTTCAGCCAGCCGTTGGCCTGCCATTTTTCAAGCCAGCCTTGGCGAAAGGCGTTGATAAGATAAGCGCTGTCGGAATAGAGCTTGACCCGGCAGGGAACTTTTAAAGCCTCCAATCCTTGAATAGCGGCGGTTAATTCCATTCGTTGGTTGGTGGTCTCGGCCGCAAAACCTGATAATTCCTTTTGATGGCCGTTAAATTTCAGAATTACCCCCCAGCCGCCCGGACCGGGATTTCCGGAACAAGCGCCGTCGGTATAGAGCTCGACTTCCTTCAAACTAAAACCGCCTTTTCCAAGCCCCGAAGGGTGGCTAAATTACGCCGGTCGTCTTCGGATGATGTTTGCGGCGTTTCCAAAATACCCGGTAATTTATTGAGAATGGGATGGTTAACCAGATACCGGAATCCCTCCAACCCGATATTCCCGGCTCCGATATGCTGGTGGCGATCCAGACGCGAACCCAGCCCGCCCACTGAATCGTTAAGGTGAAACATTTTCAAAAAAGCCAGTCCGATTTGCTCTTCAAACTCGGTTAAGGTTCGCTCCCAACCGGTCCGGTTACGGAGGTCGTAACCGGCGGCAAAGGCATGGCAGGTATCAAAACAAATTCCTACCCGGTTGTCCCATTTAATCTCTTTTAACATCAATCCCAGGTCGCTGAAACTACCGGCGATTTCACTACCGCTGCCTGACTGGTTTTCAAAAAGCATGGCTGTAGGGCCTTCGACTTCAGCCAAAACCCGGTTTACCATGGCAATTACTTGTTTTATTCCGGTTAGGCGCTCCTTGGCCTTGCCGGGGTGAAACACAAAAAAATCGGCGCCCAATTGGTTGGCCCGTCGAAAGTCCTCCTTGAAAACAGTGAAGGATTTTAAGCCCAGCTCCGGATCGAGAGTCGCCGGATTTGGTAGATAAGCCAGATGGACCACAACCGGCCAGAGGTTTTTTGTTTGCCGGTAGTCTTTAAATTCGGTGTAGGCTTTTTCGGAAACCGGGTTTCTGGACCACCCCCGGGGGTTGCCGGCAAAAATCTGAAACCCATCACAGCCGACCGCTTCAGCCTGGTCGATGGCTCCCTTGAATCCCTTTCCGATAGAGACATGAACCCCAAGACGCACTAACCTTTCCTCCTGCCAATGTTATCAATATATCGCAAAAAACTATACCTTTCAATTATCTTGGTAAAGGAAACCTTCTCGGCGCTCAATTGTAGGGCAATCATAATACCCAAGGCCACTATCTTACTAAAATCACTCAACATCCAGGCCATCATGCCGCCCAGTGAAGCTCCTAACAGGTTGGAACCGGTATCCCCCATCATCATCTCGGCCCGTAAATCAAAAGGAAGATAGTAAAGAAGAATCGCCACTATCGGCAGGTATAAACCCAAATAATGCTCCATACTCTTACTAAAGGCGATCACAATTAAAAATGCCAATAAATAAATTTTTCCGGCTCTTCCCGGACGCAAGTCGAAGAGGTTAATCATATTCATAGCCAGACAGACCAATAAAAAATTAATAAAAATCGTCCAGGGCGTCCAGAATGATCTCCCCCCGGGGATAGCGGCTCCGATACTGAAAACCAAGGCTATGGTCGCCCCGAAAAGAGCCTTAAAACCTCCGGAGGTCAATTTTTTATTTTTAATCAAAGCCAAAAAATGGC
The DNA here is from genome assembly GCA_050260935.1 of Bacillota bacterium. GTDB lineage: Bacteria > Bacillota > UBA4882 > UBA8346 > UBA8346 > UBA8346. The sequence goes on along the minus strand of JBLNCU010000175.1, from coordinate 23,104 downwards.
CTTTAAAACCCTTAGTATTATGATTACCCATCTTGTCGTCGACCAAACCCATAAACCCGGCTCCAAGGATGATAAATAGAAACAAAAATGAATCGTAAGCCGAATTAATCCCCAAAAGCAGGCTAATCCCGGTTATCAACGGCAATAAGGCCACAAAAATGAGGCCCGCGCAAGCCGGAATTTTTTCCTCACGGTAATTAGGTTTCATAAAACCGGTATTGATTATTAAATCCCGTAGATAAGGCATAGTCAACCAAGTCAGGGCATAGGTAACCAAAAAAAGCAAGCCGTATTTGAGTAAAGTCAATAACAAGGGTTGAAAAAAATCTCCTGTTTCCATATAATCACCTCTTAATCAAGCGGGACGCCAATACCAAAACGACATCCATAAATTGATGGCCTCGGTGAACGAAGCCCGCCAAATTACGGCCGGTCTCAGCGTGAGTCATCAGCACCGGAACTTCTTTGACCCGGAAACCGTGACGGAAAACATCAATCGTCAGGCCAACCTCGACCCCGAAACCCGATTCGAACGGGCCGACCTTGTCAAGCACTTCCCGGCGCATTACCCGCTGACCCGATAGGGGTGAGGAAACCTCTAGACCGGTAAACCAGCGGATTCCCTTTTTGGCCAAGAGGGTGACCAGTCCAAAGCCGCCTTTTTTTTTGGCCGGAGGAAAACGGCCGATGGTTAAATCCGCTTTATTGGATCGCACGGGCTCAATCAACTTGGCCACCTCCGAAGCCGTCTTCCCCAAATCCCCGTCCAAAAGGGCAATTATAGTCCCTTGAGCGAGGCTTAAACCGCAATTTAGGGCCCCGCCTTTACCGAGATTACGGGGGAGATCCAATACTTCAGCCCCGGCCTCCTGGGCCAACCGGCTGGTGTCATCTTGTGAACAATCATTAATAACAATAATCTGGTTCACCAGGCCGGTTTCTTTAATAGCTTGCACAGTTGCCTGGATCGTTTTGCTCTCATTGTAAGCAGGGATGAGTGCCGTAACTATCTCTTCCACCAGACCACCCCTAATAATTCAGTTTAAACTCAGGAATAAATCCCCTGGCTGTATCCTTAATCCCGTAATAACCCCTCTTGCCGGAAGCCAGCAAATAAACCAGGGTCACTTCTCCCGGAGGCGTATCGATATTATCCACAGTGCCTTGGCACTTCGATTGATAGGACCGCATGTAAGAATTTGTAACAAAACTGGGCTCGACCCCGATTACGCTTACTTTGGCTTTATTGAAAGCATCCAATAACGGCAGATCGATTTCACTCTGATGATTGCTTTCGGGAGTCATCCCCCCGCCGAAAAAGATAACCGTATCGACGTAACCACGGTTATAGTCCCCCCACAATTGCACCAATTCCTTGTTTTGTAAAAAGATCAACTGGGCGCTTCCTTGCCCGTTGACGATTATTTGAGCCACTTTCAAAGCCATCACTGAAACGAAATTTTTATCCTCGGTGGCCGGAAAATCAAAAGCGTCATAAATTTCATTTTTTAATTGCACATCGCTCAAGTTTACCGTCTTGTTAAAGGTGGTAATGGAGGTTACTTCCGCGCCAGCCTGTCGGAGAATGCCGGCCAGCTTTTTGGCGTATTTAAAATCAACCGTATCATTGGTCCGGATAATAGCGATCCTCTTGCCAACCAGCCGGTTGGTTATTAAATTAGGAACGATGGCGGTCAAAAACTGATTGGCGCTTTCAATTTCGTTATCTTTAGCTTGAATGGAAGCCTGGAGCGATTTTTGGTCTTCCCTGATCTTCTGATAGGTCTGTTCCAATCGAGCAATTTGTTTTTCAAACTGAGGATTGGCGGATACCCCCAAGTTAGCGCCGATAATAATTCCCAAACCCAGCGCTAAAAAAACCGAAACCAAGGAGACTACATGGTAGCGCAGATCGATAATCATTTACATCCCCCTAGAAGCTGTCGACTGATGTTTACCACAATTAATCATGTGTCTATTCAAATAGGTGTAGAATCATGAGCCAGAATAAAAAACACTTTTGTTTATTCAAGTTGATAAATATATGAGTCTGCATACATACTACAAAACAACTTCGAAGAATTTAGGCGAAACTTCTGGCTCCCGGCTCCCTTAAACTATTAACATTCACCAGTTAAACCAGATCTTTAATTGCAGCCAAAGGGTTCGAAACAAATCACGGGACCATTGAATTTGAGAAAGAACGATTATGATCGTTAAAATTCCGGCCACGGCGATCTGTATCAAATAACGCAGTTTTATCCGGCCTTGATAGATCTTACTTACACCCCGGGCATCAACCAAGATCGAACCTACTTTTAAACGTACCAAAAAGGTGCTTCCCATTCCGGCCCGGCCTTTTTCCAAAAAATCGACCATACTGGAATGGGTACCTACCGCTACGATTAAATCAGCCCCTTTTTCGTAAGCCATCAATAAAGCAATGTCTTCACTGGTTCCGGGAGCCGGAAATACTTTTGCCGGTAAGTTGAGCGCCTCCACTCTGGCCAAACCCGGGGCCCTGCCGTCGGTATAAGCATGAACAACAATTTCGGCGCCTGATTTTAAAGCGGTATCGGAGACGCTATCCATATCACCGATTATAATATCCGGTAACAGTCCAAACTCGATTAGAGCGTCGGCGCCACCGTCGACCCCGATTAAAATCGGGTTGACATCATCAATATATGACTTAACAATAGTCAGATCCTCACGGTAATTTTGGCCCCGGACTACCACCACCACCGGTTTTCCTTCAAATTTAGTCTTAACTTCCGGTATTTTTAAAGTTCCCAGGATTAAATCCTGCTCTTTTAAAGCGTATTCCAAGGTATTATGTAAAAATTTATCCAACTCCGAAGAGAGATTTCTCCGGATCTCCCGCATGTTTTTGAGAACCGTCTTTAACTCCAGCTGTTCCCCGGTTCCGAGGCAATTGTAGCCCTTCCAAATTTGAGTTCCCCTAATCTCTAGTAAATCGCCTTCATGAATCTTCTGGAAACATTCTTTTCCAACATTATCCAAAATTCCAATCCCTTCCCGCAACAAAATAGCAGGCCCCGGATTGGGATATCTCCCGGTAATTGAAAGACTGGCATTGATGACCAATTTTACCTTCGCTTTCACCAGGGAATCAGCGGCAACTTGATCCAGATCGGCATGATCAATTACCGCTATTTCCCCCGGCTTAATCCGCTTGGCCAAATTTTTAGTACGGGAATCAATACGGGCTATAGCTTTAAAATCCAAACCGATTTCACCCTTTAGCAACTCTGCCTAAACCGCCCTAATCTTCTTTTCCAAACGCAATTTATCGGAAATCTTGGCAATAAAAGACGCATTGGTAGGTTTTCCTTTTTTATCATCCACACAATAACCGAATAAATCGTGTAAAACGTTGACGTCCCCTTTATTCCAGGCGGTTTCAATCGCAAACCGCATGGCGCGTTCCACCCGGTGCGTCATAGTACCGTAATGTTCGGCAATTAAAGGGTACAACTTTTTCGTTATCTCATTGAGCAAAGTTGGATCCTGAACGGCCATGACGATGGCGTCGCGAAGATAGAAGTATCCCTTGAAGTGCGAGGGTATATTCAGGCTCTGGAGAATATTGATCGCTTCTATTTCCAGTTCTTTATTAAGGTGGATCAACCTGTGATTAACCAGGGTATTTTCATTGTTTCCTTTGGCCACTTCAATGATCCTCTGGGTCAAGGTATTTAGATCAAAGGGTTTTAAAATATAATAATCAATCCCAAGATTTATAGCATTCCGGGCTACCTCTTCCTGTCCGAAGGCAGAAAAAACAATAATCTTAGGCTTTATTACCTGAGGGTTCTCCCTTAACCATTGGATGACCCCTAAACCGTCGATCTGCGGCATGATCATGTCCAACAGTAGGACATCGATACTAAGCCGGGGCAAAATCTTAATCGCATCCAAACCGTTATGTACTAGAGCGGCCACTTCAATCTCCTTTTTGGTGGAAAAATAATCTTGAAGAAGTTGGCCGAACTCTTGATTATCTTCTGCAATCGCAATTTTAATCGGTTGCATTCGTCTCCTCCACCGAGCCGAAAATCATCGTTAAATTTTTCGCTACGCCAAAAAAAATTCCTTTTAATTTCTTACTTAATTATTATCCCAAATCCTTTTTAATAAAAAGTTTACCAAAAATATTCTTCCCTCTCCCGGAAAAAACAAAGCATCCAATCTAGGATGCTTTGTTCATCTCTTTAATCATCCACTCCGCCAGTACTCCGTAACCTTTGGCGGGGTCATTCACTAAGACGTGGGTTACCGCCCCCACCAACCTTCCATTTTGAATTATAGGGCTACCGCTCATTCCCTGAATTATCCCCCCGGTCAGTTTCAATAATAGAGGATCGCTTACTTTGATTATCATCCCTTTGTCCCTAGGGGCATTCTGCCGGTAAACCTTGACGATTTCCACCTTAAAATGATCGACTTTGGTTCCTTTGATGACTGTATAGATCAGCGCCGGTCCGGTTTTAATCTGTGAGCTGTAAGCCACCGGCAATGGCCTCTCATCCAGCACCCATTTGCCTCCCGCATAAAGTTTACCATAGATTCCAAAACGGCAATTCTTTTCAATCTTACCCAACGGGCTTAAATTGGAATTAAAGACCCCTATCTTTTCTCCTGGCTGGCCGGGCAAACCTATTCTGATCCCGCTGATCCTGGCGAGCACAATCTCCCCGCGTTGAAAAGGAATTCCTTGTTTCCCGGCGAACTCGGCGATCCGGTGCCCGAGTCCGGCAAAATTTCTGGTCAACGGATCGTAAAAAGTTAAAGTCCCGACTCCGGCGGCAGGATCTTCGATATATATCCCCAGCATGTACCGGTGCTCCATCAGATTATTGCGGCATAATACCGGCTTAATCCGGAGCATAATGATTTTATTCCCCCGCTTAACCGTTAACCTGATAAATCTTTGTTCCGGGTTAAAATTCTTCAACCTGGTCTCTACTTCATCAACCCGGTTGACCGGAATATTATCAATCGCCATTAGAATATCGCCGATTTTGACTCCGGCGTCCCGGGCCGGAAAATAAACCTTTTGGTCCGCGCCTTTCAAAGACAACCGGCCAACGATTACCACCCCTTTACTGGAGAACAAAACACCGATGGCTTGCCCCCCCGGTATAACCAGCGGTGGTTTAGCCACTTCAATGTGTAGTTTTTTCAGAGGAATAGCGCCGAATAAACGGAGCTCAATATTGAACTCTTCATCCTCGGTGGAATAAAACGTTAAGTTATCGGTAAATAATTTGGGGGATTCCACCGGAAAATGAGCACCCAGGTGTTTAGTGACAGTGTAAAACTTCAAAGGGAAATAGACGGAAAGAGTAAAATTCTGCCCCGGCGATAAACGAAGAGTGGCCGGCAAACGATAAATCTGCAAAAAGCAGGAGAAACCTAAAAGCCCGCTCCCTATTATGGCAATAGTAAACCAGAAAAAAAAGAATCTTTTGGTGAATTTCAAATGGATACACCCCAGAGTAGTTTTTAGCAGCCCAAAAGACCTATTATTACCTTGAGTTAACCGATGGGGCTAATAAGTAGGTTGTTTAAGGCCACTATCTGAGGATAAAATCCCCTTTTAACTGGGGTTTTATTCAAACAAAAAAGCCCGGGGTTTCCCCGGGCTTACTCCTTTGCCACTTACCTTTGATGATACCAGTTTACTTTTCCAAGTAAGTCAAACTAGCTTCAAAAGCTGCTGACACCATTGGCGGTATGAATTTAACCACGAATAACCATACATCTCAAATTCCTTCCGCATGATCTTTGGGTTTACCCCGGTGGACCCAACCAGACCCCAAAACTCCTTCCCATGGTTTAAATATTGGATGTGAGCCAGCTCATGGATGATCACATAATCGGTCAGATGGCCGGGAGCGCCGATTAACCGATGGGAAAGATTAATGTTTTTAAGGGCCGAACATGAACCCCACCGGCGAAACTGCCGGTGGTAGCGAACGTCCCGGTAATCGAAACTAAAATAAGCCCTGTTTAATTCTGCGGTTCTCAGTTTTAACCGCGGATTATAAAGTCTCCCCAATAACCGCCAGTATATTTGATCAATCATTGGCAGCAAGTATTTTTTCCGGGCCGACCATGGCTGCGGATACCTGATAATACAGACATCTCCTTTCAGGCTCGCTTGAATGGTCTTCCGGGACTCCGGTTTCAAAACCAGCGAAATTTGAAAGACATCCATCGATCAGACAACCACCACATTTACTAGGCGATCGGGGACAGCGATCACTTTTTTTACAGTCTTTCCGGCAACGGCCTTTTGGATGACCTCATTTTTCAAGGCCAGCTCCTGAAGTTCACCAACGGAACTTCCAATAGGCACCACCAGTTTTTCGCGGATCTTCCCGTTGATCTGAATAACGATTTCGACCCTATCTTCGGCAGCTAAATTAGGGTCATATTCCGGCCAGTCTTGGTTGTGGATGGAATATTGATAGCCCAAACGGCCCCAGATTTCTTCAGTGACATGGGGGCAGGCGGGGGCCAGTAAAAGCAAGAGATTTTTAACTGCGGAAACCCAGGCTTCACTATTGTATATTTCCGGTTTGTGCTTGGCTATTACATTTGAAAGCTCCATCAAGGAAGCCAAATAGGTGTTGAAGGAGAAACTCTCAATCTCCTTGGTGGCTTTGGCGATGGTCTGATGGGTTTTCCGTAAAACCGCCTTTTCCCCTTCAGGGGAACTGGCCGCTGGAACTTCTTCCAGGATCAATTCCCAAATCCGGTTGATAAAGCGGTAGATTCCCTCAACTCCGCGGCTGTCCCACGGCCCACCTTGTTCCCAGCGCCAACCGAACATCAAGTAAGCCCTGACCGCATCAGCTCCGTACCGCTTGACCAGATCATCAGGGGCGACTACATTGCCCCGGGATTTACTCATTTTTTCACTGTCTTCGCCCAGAATAATTCCCTGGTTGCGCAGCTTCAGCATCGGTTCGTCAAAATTCACCAGACCCAAATCACGCATGGCTTTGGTAAAGAACCGGGTATAAATAAGGTGCATGCATGCATGCTCGACCCCGCCGGTGTAGAGATCCACCGGCAGCCAGTAGGCTCCTTCCCGCGGGTCGAAAGGTGTCCCCCCGTGGTAATAAGGGCTTAAATAACCATACTGATACCAGGATGAACACATAAAAGTGTCCATGGTGTCAGTTTCCCTTTCTGCCGGCCCACCGCAGTTGGGGCAGGTGGTGTTGAGAAAACCTTCATGATACTTAAGCGGCGACTCCCCGGTGGGTAAAAACTCGGCGTCTTCCGGCAATAAAACCGGAAGATCCTTATAAGGAACGGGCACAGTGCCGCATTTCTTACAATAAACAATCGGAATCGGCGCTCCCCAATATCGCTGACGGCTTATCAACCAGTCACGCAAACGGTAATTTACCGCTTTTTTCCCAAATCCCTTCTCGGCCACCCATTTAGTGACCAAGGCCTTGGCCTCCTTGGCCGGAGTCCCGTTGAATTGACCGGAGTTTACCAGAAAACCGTCTTCAACACCGGTGTAGGCCTCCGTTAAGTGTTCCTGTCCGTTTGAGCCTTTAGGGGCGATAACTACCCGGATAGGCAGGTTAAATTTAACCGCAAACTCAAAGTCCCTTTCATCATGAGCGGGAACAGCCATTATAGCGCCGGTTCCATAACCCATCATTACATAATCGGCGATCCAAATCGGAATTTTCTCGCCATTAACCGGGTTGACGGCGTAAGCTCCCGTAAAGACCCCGGTCTTTTCCTTGGTGGTGGCCAAGCGTTCGATCTCGCTCTGTCTGGCTGCTTGCGCTACATAACGTTCGACATTTTCCCGGCAGGCGCCGCTGGTAATCTCTTGAACCAGCGGATGCTCCGGAGCCAGCACCATAAAGGTTACCCCCCAAAGAGTATCCGGCCGGGTGGTAAAAATTTTAATCTCCGCTCCGGACTCGGTGTGAAAAACCACCTCCGCCCCTTCGCTGCGGCCGATCCAGTTCTGTTGCATGGTTACTACCCGTTCCGGCCAGTCGATCTTTGAAAAATCCAACAACTCATCGGCATAATCGGTGATTTTAAAGAACCATTGGCTTAATTCCTTCTTTACCACCGGAGTATTACAACGCTCGCAGTGGCGGTCTTCGCCCCATACCTGCTCCCTGGCCAGCGTGGTATTACAGGTGGGACAAAAATCAACCGGGGCGAATTTTTTGTAGGCGATGCCCCGCTCGTAAAATTTTAAGAAAAACCATTGAGTCCAGCGGTAATAATCCGGTAGACAGGAGACAATCTCCCGCCGCCAGTCGAAGATCGCCCCCATGCTTTTCATTTGTTCCCGCATCTTCTCGATATTGCTCATCGTCCACTTAAAAGGATGAATTTTCCGCTTGATGGCGGCGTTCTCCGCCGGCAGGCCAAAGGCGTCGAAACCCATCGGAAATAAAACATTGTAGCCGTTCATCCGTTTAAAACGGGCATGGGCATCGGAAGGCGTTATCGCATACCAATGGCCGATATGGAGATCGCCGCTAGGGTATGGCAACATCGTCAGGGCATAGTATTTCGGTTTATCATCGCGGATTTCCGAACGGTACAAACCGTCGGTTTCCCATTTTTTTTGCCAATAGGGTTCGATTTCGAGATGATGATATTTCTCCACTTTTCCCATAGAAACAACCTCCTAAAAACTAAATACCCCGGCATATGCCAGGGGCGAATTCCGCGGTATCACCCTGCCTAATCCCGCCCTGTTTTTAATTCTCCAAAACCTTGGCGTCATGCCAAAGATTTTCCAAACCGTAAAACTCCCGCTCCTGTTGTTGCATTATATGGGCCACCACATTCCCAAAATCCAATAAAATCCATAATCCTTCGTGATAACCCTCTTTAGGAGGGAGCGGCATTCCGGCTTCATTGATCTTATCAATTATGTTGTCGGCGATCGCCCTTGCTTGAACTGCTGTTTTTCCGGAACAAATTAAAAAATAATCGGTTACACTTGAAATGCCTCTCAAATCCAGAATAACCGGGTCAAGCGCTTTTTTCTCCTCAACCGCTTCCTTTAGAATTTCTAATAAATGAGTCATTCACTTTTCCGTTATGCCTTTCATAATCAATTCATTACGCCCGGCGATCCCCCGGGGATGTATTAAATAATTATTCTTAATTAAGTATTCATGAGTGCGGTTATAGACCTTAAGCAGCAAAAGGCCCGTCTCCATACTGGGAGCCTCTTTTCGTAAGTCCCGGGCCGCGCAATTGCTCCGGCCCGGCTCAATAAAATCGGCGACATAAACCAATTTGGCTAGGGGAGAAAGTTTCGGACCACCGGTTATATGATAAGCAATAGCCTCCAAAACCTGCGGGTTGGCGATGCCTAGTTCCGACCGGGCCAAGGCGGCCGCCACCGCGCCGTGAAGCAATAGAGGTTCAGTCTTTTCAATATCGTCTATTACTATACCAAAATTGCCCGCCAGTTTCAAGAGCAAATCCGGATCGTATTCCCGGCAAAGATCATGTAATAAAGCAGCCGGGGTTACCAACTCCGGCTCGGCCCCAAATCTGGCGGCCATTTCTTGAGCGGTCCGTTCAACTCTGAGACAATGGGCCAGCCGCGACCCTGATACCTTACTACTCAAGATTTTTATTATAACCGCCCGATCCATCCTTTTGTTGCTCCATTTTTTATTTGGCAGCGGATTTATGGTTGATGAATTTGAAAAATTCCTCCATCACCTTGTCCTCATCTCCGCTGTTGTAGGCGACAATATTCCGTAAATGAATAAAGGAGTCCAAATCAACCTTTTGGAACTGTAGACCGATTCCCTCCGGGGTGGTCCGGATGACGGTTCCGGTTAGGTTAACCTCCAATTCCGAAGTTTCTCCAGCCAAATGAATGGTGATCTCCACTGTATCCCGGGGTTTCACCTTCCCGGCGGTTTGAATAAACATCCCGTTCAAACTCAGATTTTCCACTTTCCCGGTGAAGGTTTGATCCCCGTATTTTACGGCAGCTTCGATATTAAAAGCCACCCTGGTAAGCTCCCGCTTTTCCATGAGACTTCCCCCCAGTTTCCTAAAACTAATGCCAACGTTCATCTATGGGCTGGAATATGTCTTTTACGGCAAATTGGTTAACGGTAGTTAATAAACTGTAAATCCAATTGATAATCCCTGCCTCTTAAAAACTGGATCACCGTTTGCAGTTCATCCTTGCTTTTTCCGGAGATTCTTATCTGATCGCTCATGATTTGGGCTTGCACCTTTAAATTTAAGCCTTTAATGTCTTTGACGATCTCCTTGGCTTTTTCGCTGTCGATTCCCTGTTTAATCTTGATTATTTGCCGTTTGGAGCCGCCGCTAGCGTCTTCAACTTTCCCATAATCCAAATTTTTAATCGAAACCCCGCGTTTTATAAGTTTCGTTTGAAAAATATCGATAATACTCTTTAATTTAAAGTCATCGGCCGCTAAAATCTTGACTTGATCCTTCTCCAACCGCAATTCATTTTTGGTCCCTTTAAAATCGTAACGCTGGTTGATCTCTTTGACAGTTTGGTTGAGAGCGTTATCAACTTCTTGCAGATTTACCTGTGAAACTACATCAAAAGAAGACTCATTCGCCAATATTTTTCCCTCTCTTTCCCATCACCGTATAATTCGATTTATAATTTATTTTCCCTTTAAAAGAAGTAGGAAATTGGGTTTTCATTTTTTATGCCAAGTTGCATTGCCAAATAAAAAAGGCGCCTTGGCGCCCTCCATTACATTCTTTGTTGTCGCGGTTTTGCTTCATTGACTATCAACTCGCGACCACCCATATCTTTGCCGTTCATAGCATTAATAATCCTATCTACATCATCATCTTCAACCTCAATAAAGCCAAACCCTCTGGAACGCCCGCTTTCACGGTCGATTATAATCCGGCTGGACTTGACCTCGGTTTCCGAAGCGAACAATGCCGCTAAATCCTCCTTAGTCGCCGACCAGGGCAAATTTCCAACATAAAGTGTTCTTGTCACCCGTCTTCACCTCTCTCTGCGGTTAGTTTGCGTCAAAAAATTTTCGGCTATACGGATTGATTTAAAATAGCGAGTCAGGGTGGGCTAAGGCTCCAGGCAATGATTTCAAAAATTCCGGTAGAGTTTTTTCTGATTAATGTATTCCCTGACCGGATCGGGGACTAGATAACGGATGGAACGGCCGTACATCAACTCAACCCTTAACCAAGTGGCCGAGATGTCAAGTAACGGGGCCTCCAAAACGAGGATTTTCCGGCGATAAGGCTTTAAAAAGCCGGGCCATTCCTGATCATCCTTCAAAACCGGATAACCGGGGCGAAAAGCAGTGATAATTTTGGTTTCGGCCAATATTTCCTGGTAATTTCTCCAGGTATGTAGCTCCAACAGCGAATCGAATCCCATGATTAAAAAAGCTTCTTCGCCATGGCCCTGCATTTTTAAAACGCGAATGGTGTCGATGGAATAGGAAGGCCCGGATCGCTCCATCTCTACTGGAGACACCTGAAAGTACGGGTTTCCCGAACTGGCCAGCTCAACCATTTTTAAACGGTCTGCAGCCAACGTGGAGACTTCTCCAATTTTATGCGGGGGTACCGAAGCCGGTACAAAAATAATTTTATCCAGCTTAAACGCTTCCCGGGCCTTCTCCGCCAAAACCAGATGGCCAAAGTGGATCGGATCAAAAGTACCGCCGAGGATGCCGAAACCAGCCATGAGAATGTCTCCTTCACCTGTTATAATTCAAATTATTCGCGAATCTGGCCGTCCCCATAAACAATATACTTAATTGTAGTTAAAGCCTCCAAACCCATCGGTCCGCGGGCGTGAAGCTTTTGGGTGCTGATGCCGATCTCGGCCCCGAAACCGAATTCAAACCCGTCGGTAAACCGGGTTGAGGCATTTACGTAAACGACGGCGGCATCGACTTCCGCTAAAAAGCGGCGGGCTTTTTGATAATTGTTGGTGACGATACATTCGGAGTGCTTAGTTCCATATCGGTTGATGTGAGCAATCGCCTCATCAAGGTTTTTAACAACTTTCACCGCTAAAATCAAATCCAGATACTCGGTGGCCCAATCGGTCTCAGTCGCCGGTCCGGCCGGTATCAACTCCCGGGTCCGCGGGCAACCCCGCAATTCAACCCCGGCTTCCTTATAGTCTTCAGCCAGCAGCGGCAGGATTACCGGGGCCACTGCCTCACTGACCAGTAGAGTCTCCATGGCATTGCAAACTCCCGGGCGTTGAACTTTGGCGTTGAAAGCGATCTTCCTGGCCATCTCCAGATCCGCCTGGTCATCAATATAGGTGTGACAGTTTCCAACCCCGGTTTCGATCACCGGAACACTGGAATTCTCAACCACTGTTTTAATCAAACCGGCTCCGCCGCGGGGAATCACAACATCAAGATATTGATTTAGGCGGATTAAGATTAAGACAGCTTCCCTATCGGTGGCGTCAATAAACTGGACGGCGTCTTCAGGGACTTCTAAATCGGCTAAGGCCCGGCGCAAGACATTAACCAGAGCCCGGTTGGAATGGATGGCTTCCGATCCGCCTTTTAAAATAACCGCATTCCCGGTTTTCAGGCATAAACCGGCCGCATCCACGGTAACATTGGGCCTAGCCTCGTATATGATTCCCACTACGCCTAAAGGGACCCGCTGCTGGCCGATATCCAAACCGTTAGGCCGCCGCCACATACCGTCAATCCGACCGATCGGATCTTCCAGGGCGATTAAAGCGCGCAAACCCCCGGCCATACTTTCGATTCTCTTTTGATTCAAAGTTAGACGGTCGAGTAAAGCGCCGCCAATCCCTTTTTGCTTGGCAGCCTCAATATCCAACCGGTTGGCTTCCAAAATGGCCCCGGCTTCGGCCTCTAAATAAGCGGCCATCTTATCCAGCAGGGCGTTTTTAGCGGTCGCCGAAAGACGGGCTAAAACCGGGGCTGTATTTTTAGCCCGTTTGCCGATATCTTCAAGGTAAGTCTGGATTTCCATAGGAATTCCCTCCAAAATTGGCCGTTATTACAAGGTTATCACGGTGAACAACCTCATCGGCTGCTTTAAAACCTAATATCTTCTCAATCTCACTTGATTTCCGACCTTTAATTTTAAGCAGTTGGTCTTTTCCGTAATTAGTCAACCCCCGTCCCAACTCTTCCCGGTTTATGGTCGAAATTTTAATAAGATCGCCCTCTTCAAAATCACCGCTGACCTCTACAATACCTGAAGGCAATAAACTGGTGCCCTTCTTCAACAAGGCCCTCTCCGCGCCGTCGTCAACAATTAGCTCCCCGTTCACCAGCGGGCCATAGGCGATCCAACGTTTTCTGCTGTTAACCGGCTGCTGGTTGCTTAAAAAAACCGTTCCCTCGGGCGCGCCGTTAAAAATCGCTTGAATTTTAGCGGGATCCCGTCCATTCATTAAAACCATGGTAGTACCGGCGGCGGTAGCCATTTTGGCCGCTTCCAGCTTGGTAATCATTCCGCCGGTGCCCAAATTTGAGCCGGCGCCCCCGGCCATGGCCATGATTTCCGAATTTAACTCCCGCACCAAGGGAATCAAAGTGGCCGAGGAGTCGGTTTTCGGATCCGCCGAGTACAACCCGTCGATATCCGATAACAAAATTAGGAGATCCGCTTCTATTAAACCGGCCACCAAGGCGGAGAGACTGTCGTTCTCACCGATCTTCAATTCTTCAGTGGCCACGGTGTCGTTTTCATTAATGATTGGAACTACTCTGTATTTTAAGAGAGTAAGAATAGTATTACGGGCGTTAAGATAGCGTTTGCGATCGCTGATATCGCTCCGGGTCAGCAAAACCTGGGCTACAATCTGTCCGTATTCGGCAAACAGCTTCTCGTAAACCTGCATTAAAAGGCCTTGACCGACCGCAGCCACCGCCTGCCGGTCAATGATGGAAACTGGTCTTTTTAACAATCCCAGCCTGCCGAGACCGATTCCTACCGCTCCCGAGGTTACCAGGACCACTTCCCGGCCCTGGTTTTGTAGATCAACCAACTCTCTTACCAGCTGTTCCATCCGGTTTAAATTAAGCTTGCCGGTGCCATGGGCCAGGGTGCTGGTGCCGACCTTAACGACCACCCGCTTGGCGTCCCGCAGGTTAAGTAGCTCCATTTATTCCTCCGGCGACCAATTCAGTTTACTGGGGGTCCCGGCGGCCGGGGCCCGGTAAAAGAGAATGTTTCTCCCGACAACCTGCACAATCTCGGCGTCTGTTTCCGCCGCCAGATTAGCGGCTATCTCCTCAACTTCGTGAGCCGTATGAGGCAAAACCCGCCCTTTTACCAGTTCGCGGGCTGTCAAAGCCTGATCCAACTGCTCGATAAGGTTGGCGGTGATCCCCCCCTTACCGATCGTCACAATCGGGTCTAGAACGTTTCCTAAAGAACGAAGCCTGCTACGTTGTTTACTGGTTAACAAACCTTAACCTTCTTCCATTAAACAGATTTGCCAACATTATAGCATATTTTTAAGAATAAAATAAGTGAAGCTTCCGCTTCACTATGTAGCTTGGGGTATTCTATCCTTGCGCAATTGTCTACGATGGTATTCATAACCAGGATTACCCTCCCGCCAACGGCTTCCCGCTTTCTCCTTGACGATGGCCGTTTCGGTGACAACAAACTCGTTCCGGCCGGTGCAGTAAAACACCCGCTCATTTTTGCGACAATTACCACAATCTAGACAAACCACTTTAAAACCTCCTACTTCCTATTCTTCCTTGAGAAAAGTAAATTCAAAATCGCCAATCCTTACTGAATCACCTTCTTTTATTCCAGCATCAACCAGGGCCTGTTCAACCCCCCAACGGTTGAGGAGCCTTTGCAAGCTGCGCAGAGAATCATCGTTTTCCAGATCGTAGCGGGCGATTCTTTTGATTAAAGCCTCGTTTTGAACCACAAAAACCTCATTTTCCTTGCTGACATTGATGGTGAAATCCGCCGTCCGGGTCTCCGGTTCCGCAATTTTTACCGGCGGCGCCTCTTTAGGGATAACAGCCAGATTATTAATGACCGCCTTCAATAAATTCTCGATTCCTTCTCCGGTTGCCGCTGAAATCGGGAAAAACTCCTGATTCAGCTGAGCGCCGAAACTTTCCAACAAGCGGCGGTTCCCCAATAAATCAATTTTAGTGGCGACAACCAGCTGTTTCTTAACGGCTAAGTCCGGATTGTACAACCGTAATTCTTCGTTAATCTGTAAATAATCCCGGTAAGGATCCCGTCCGCTGAAACCGGAAATATCGACCAGATGCACCAAGAGCCTGGTCCTTTCAATATGTCTTAAAAACTGGTCACCCAAACCGACCCCTTGATGAGCCCCTTCAATCAAACCCGGAATATCAACAGCCACAAAACTACGGCCTTTGAAGTCCACCACTCCCAAATTGGGAACTAAAGTCGTAAAAGGATAATCGGCAATCTTCGGGCGGGCGGCGGAAATTTTCGACAGCAAGGTAGATTTCCCGGCATTAGGGAATCCGATCAAACCAACATCAGCTAATAATTTAAGTTCAAGCTCAATCCAAATTTCGGAACCCAATTCCCCTTTCTCCGAAAACTGCGGGGTTTGCCTGGTGGAAGAGGCGAAGTGCCAATTTCCGCGGCCCCCCCGGCCGCCGGAGAGCACTATAAATTCACTGCCGGGCTCGGTTAAATCAGCGAGTACCTTCTGAGTTTCCGCATTTTTAACAATGGTTCCCGCCGGAACCGGTATATATAAATCGGCGCCGTTCTTCCCGGTACGGTTCGAAGCTTCCCCGGGGGCCCCGTCTTCAGCCTGAAAACGATGTTTGTAACGGAAATCACTTAAAGTAGTTAAATCATCCCGGACCACCAGGATCACATGACCGCCGCGGCCTCCATCCCCTCCATCGGGGCCGCCCCGCGGCACGTATTTCTCCCGTCGAAAACTTACCGCCCCGGAACCGCCGTTCCCCGATTTTACCAGAATCTTGGCTGAGTCAATAAACAACTATAAACACCTCAAAACTATTATTCGACGGTTGATTGGATTTATCCTCTCTCAAAAAATGAAGTAATTTCCCCATTTTTCACGAAATTTGTTGTTTTGGATGGGAGATCACCCGGTTACGCCCGGCTTTTTTGGCTTGATATAAGGCATCATCAGCCCAGGCAATTGCATTTTCAACGATTATATTAATCTGTTCCTCACTGAGCTGCGTCTGCTGTTCGGAAAAATCCGGAACGATGCTGACACCGAAACTAGCCGTTACTTTGAGCGACCCGGCGGCGGAGGCGCAAAAATCATAAGCGGCAATCTTCTCCCGCAACCTGTCCGCCAGGTCATAAGCGTTAACTAGTTTCGTTTGCGGCAGCAGGATTACAAACTCTTCCCCCCCGAAACGGCAAGCCACATCGTAATCACGGATCGACTTTTTCACAAAATCGCCTAATTCAGTTAGCAATTGATCGCCCATTTGATGACCGTACTCATCATTGACCCGTTTGAAGAAATCGAGATCCATAAATATCAAGGAAAGAGGTTGTTTAAACCGCCAGGATTTTTTAATCTCCTCGCGGATCCGCTGCATTAAAAAGTTGCGGTTGTATAGTCCGGTGAGTTCATCGAGGGTGGCTTTCTGGTATAACTCCGATAAATTTATATAGAGCTTGGCGTTTTCCTGGGCTGTTTCCTTTGCCAATTGATATAAACGGGCACTTTCAAGCTGGGCGGCGGCCCTGGGCGCGAAAGTCATTAATAAATCCAGCTTTTTCCGGGAATAGGCCCCTTTTTGCCTGAATAGAACAATGGCCCCCCTGGTTTCTTTCTGAATAAGCAACGGAACTGTCATCACCGACGAATAATTCAAAATAAAAGATTTCGAATCCGCTATTATTTTATTTGTCAGGAGGCTTTTTCTTGTCTCCAAAATAAAACCCGCCGGTTCGGCGACGACTCTTTCCAATACTCCGCCGGGTTTCCGGAGTTCCCGGGTTACCTGGTTGATTTGGTCGATGGGAATGCCGTTTAAAGCTTTCAACTTAAATTCGGCCCGGACTTCATCAAACCAATAGATAACGCCAGCTATGGAAGGAACCTCCTGCATTACCTTTGTTAAAATATTCTTGGAGAGGTGAATAAAGTCCAACTCTCCGCTAAACACCTCTTCTAAACCAAAAAGATGCTGGTAGAAATTATTTTGTGCCTTGTTTTGGCAGGTCATAAAGGTTAAAACAATGGTTGCAACTGCGAGGATTAATAATCCGGCCTCCAAATAAAAAAACCACCCTTCAAATTTTATATCGGCATTTTTGAAGGGAGGGTTTAATTCAAGGCGGTTAGGTTATTACCACTGAACCAGCGCGGCCGACCAACTCAAGCCGCCGCCAAAAGCGATAAATAATAGATAGTCCCCTTTTTGAAAACGGTCCCACGACTCATCTAAAGCCAGTCCAATCGAGGCTGACGAGGTGTTGCCGTAACGTTCGATATTGGCGATGATCCTGGTGTTATTGGAGACAATGTCTTTTGCGGCCGCATCGATAA
Source organism: Bacillota bacterium (assembly GCA_050260935.1). Lineage (GTDB taxonomy): Bacteria > Bacillota > UBA4882 > UBA8346 > UBA8346 > UBA8346. Next base: position 5,517 of record JBLNCU010000175.1, on the reverse strand, counting down.
TCCGAATATTCGCCTGGTGGGGGATTAAATATTTTACCTGTTCAGATTTGATTCCCACCTTTTCCGGAATACTCCCATACAACTCCTTTATCTTGCTAACCGCAAACTTGAAGACGGTCTTCCCGTTTTGACGGAAATAAAAATCCTGGCGGCGATCGGACGTCAAATCTTTAACCCCGCCGATGGTTACTTCCTCCGCCATCGTCGGATCAGCCCCTAGTTCGGTATATAGTACTAAATGTTCGGGATTATCGTTGGTAACAACCATAGCGGCGGCGGCATCCCCAAAAAGCACGCAAGAAGAACGGTCCGTATAATCGATCAAGCGCGAGACTTGCTCGCCGGCGGTCACCAGACCGGTCTTAATATCGCGGGTTTTTAACAAACTCTCAGCCATCGCCAATCCGTATATAAAACCCGAGCAAGCGGCATTTAAATCAAAGCAAAAAGCGTGATTGGCCTGTAAATCCCGGGCCACCTCATAGGATTGAGCCGGGCTGATCCGGTCCGGGGCTATAGTTGATGAAATTACGAAATCCAACTCCCCGGAATTGAAGCCTGCTCTTTGACAAGCTATCTTACCGGCTTGGGCTACTAAAGAAGCCATGGTCTCCCCTTCTGCCAAAATGTGGCGTTCCCGGATACCGGTACGAGTAACAATCCATTCATCGGTGGTTTCCACCATCTTCTCCAAATCGCTGTTTGTTAACACTCTGGCGGGAACCATGGCCCCGATTGAGGAAATTCCTATCTTAGTCATTATGTTCTCCTTCGTCTTTTAATAGTTTTAAATAATTGGCCATTTCCAAGGTCATACCGAAGATTTCAAAAATGCCTTTGCAAACAACCTCCTCTTTGGAGCGGACAATAACCTCAATGGTTAAACGGTGCCCCTTTCTCTCAATGACCTGGGCTTTGGCAATAATTTTCTCTCCGGCCCTTACAGTCCGTAAAAAGTTAACCTCCGCTCTCCCGGTTAAGGCCACCTGGGCATCGGCTACCGCGTTAGCCAAGGAATTGGCTTGAGCGAAAATGATATGCCCCCGCACGATATTGCATTTTTCGAGACACATTCCGTGATCAGTTTCCAAAAGTGAAAGGCCCCGCCTCCCCGGCTCAATTTCAATGAGTTCGCCCACAATTTCGCCGGCCCCAAGAGATTGGGATACACCAAAAAAATGCGAGGCCATCTCTCTGGTCCTCTTGCGGACTTCAGGAATGGAGAGCTCCAACCGGTCGAGTCTAATGGTGGGAATGCTAACCATCAAAGCGGCGGCAAGCTCTTCATCTGTTATAAAAGGATTTTTGGCAATGGCTTCAAGTAACTGGCGCTGGCGTTCGGTTTTCTTTAATAATTTTCCATTCATTTTATCCCTTAATTCATTTTATTATTACCTGATAATAATTATAACCAAAAGTGACTTACTTTGCAATAAATTCTTTTTTAAACAAGGACTTGGTTTTAAAAGCGACTTTGGCGGCAATAAAGAAACCGGCCGGGGTTAAAACCAGTCGGTTGCTATTAAGGCATTTCAATTGCCGGGGCAAACGAAAGTGCCTCCCCCTAATCCCTTCCCCGCGCTTGGAGAAGGGGTGCCGCCCGGGGAGGGCGGGGTTGAGGCGATTTTCCGGCAGGTGAATATGATTTTTCTCTGGATAAAATCAAAAGTTGCTTGCTGGGTTATAAACCAAACTTATTGATATTGAAAATTCTATAACCCAATTTATCCATAACCACAGTCATCTCATCATACCATTGCTTGTTCTCGGCGATCATCGGCACCTCGGGAAAGGAGTAATGGACAATGCCTTTTAACAGCTCGGTCTTGATACCTTCATTACCGGGAAGATAAAAATAGGATACCGCCATTTTATAATTATCATCTATCCCCAAGATAAAAAAACCGATCCCTTTGAGCCAGAGATAGCGGCTGACATTTTTTTCAAACTGTTGCGGCTCGTAGGAGTTGGCAAAAGTGTTGCCAATAAAAATTTTGGTATGTTCAAATAAAGCCCCGGTTTTACTAAAAGTATCCGAAATGAGAACATCGGGCAGCTTGGAAGGTAATCCCTTATGTAATTCTTCCGCCTTCACCACCATATATTCCCGGATCTTAAAAAAGACCTGCTCTTCCCGGAAGCTGTCAATCAGCTTGTTTACCAGGTCCTCCCGAAATAGCTTCCTTTTTTCTGTTGACAGATTTTCGACCACCGGTCGCGACGGGGAATTGGAAGAAGCGATGGGAAGGAATAAAAATAAAAGCCCACAAAATAATCCCCAAATTAGATAATATTTGCGAAAATTCATTTGGTGAATTCCTTTTAAGTGTATGCCAGGATTACCTCCCAGGTTCAAAAAGATTTTAGCAAAATTATCCTCCAAAATCAAGGTCCAGGATTAATTTTCCGAAAAATTGTGAAGCCGCGGGATTTCTAATCGCCTGTTGCCGGATGTTTTATTGGACGAACTTGGCAATATTGAAGATTATATAACCCAGCCTGTCCATAACCCCAATCATCTCGGACTGCCAAACCATATTCTCAGGGATATCCGGCACTTCCGGGTATGAATAAACAACCACATCCTTGAGAAATTCCTTTTTCAAATCTTCATTGCCGGGCAAATAAAAATAGGATAAGGCCACCCGGTGCTCATCGGTAATGTCCAGCACTAAAAAACAAATGCCCTTTAACCATAAGTATTTGTGAACATTTTTTTCAATTTGGGCGGGATCGTAAACCCGCTTAAAACTATTGCCTATAAATGGTTTGGTTCGCTCGAACAGTTGGCGCGCTTTATTAAAAGTCTCTTGCAGCACCAGTTCGGGATCGCGGGGTTTTGCGCTTTTATGCAACTCCTGAAATTTACTTACCATATATTCGTTTATTTTGGAAAAAATCTGGCTGTTATGATACTTCAAAAAAAGTTGGCCCAGGATTTCTCGTCGGGCCGCTTTCCGGTTTTCCAAGGAAAGTTCATTAATAACCATTCCGTTTAAGCTTTTTGCGCCGGTGCTGGTGTCGGGATCGGTTAAAAAATCCGCGCCCAAGGAAAAGGTTAGCATCAAAGCCATCAGGAACAGCATAGTTTTGCTCATGATAAGCACCTTTTTAAGGCAGATTGTTTTTCATTCCCTTAAAAATTGTTCTGGTTGGAAAAACCCGGGGTATGCCAATTCTTGGGTATCCATAGCGATCTTAACAGCCAATCCTCAATATGTCAAGACTTTGTTTAGACACAAACCAGTCTTGACTAAACATTAAACAACATATCGGCATAGGTCGGGAAAGGCCAGTACTTGGCATCCACTAAAGTTTCGAGTTTATCTCCGTCGACCCTTAATTTGGCCATACTGGTAAAAACAACGTCCCGGTAATACTGGGCTAACTTTAAGGTGTCCTCTCCGGCATTCTCCACGTTTTCCAGCGCCTTTTCCAGCTCGGTAATGTTACCGGTGAAGGAATTTAAGAGTTCGCAGACTTCGATGAGTAATTTTTCCTGGGCGCCGGTAGCGGCTTTACCCGAGGCGTCTTTAACTTTTAGCAGCGAGTCGGCGATGCGGCCGGAATAGTCGATCACCGCCGGAACAATCTGCCGTTTGGCCATGTCCAGCATTGTCAATGCTTCGATATTAATCTGTTTGATATAATTCTCAAGATAAATCTCATACCGGGAATGCAATTCGGTCTCGCTTAAAACATGATGTTTCTCAAAAAGAGCTATGGCCTTGTCGGTAACCCAAGCCCGGATGGCATCCACCGTGGATTTTATATTGGGCAAATTCCTTTGTTCGGCTTCTTTTACCCACTCTTCGGTATAGTTGTTGCCGTTAAAAATAATCCGTTTGTGCTTTTGGATAATCTCCCTGATAATAGTCTGTACTTCGCTGTCAACTTCAGCGGTTTTTTCCAGCCGATCGGCAATTCGCGACAGGGTCTCGGCGACAATGGTATTTAAAACTGTATTGGGCCCGGCGATTGAGGCCGAGGAAGCAACCATCCGAAATTCAAACTTATTACCGGTGAAAGCGAACGGCGAGGTCCGGTTGCGGTCGGTTGAGTCCTTGGGCAAAGTGGGTAAAGTCGTAACGCCGATTTTCAATTCACCGCCGTTTTTGGAGCTTTTGGCGTCGCCGTTTTCAAGCTGATTAATAATATCGGTCAACTGCTCGCCTAAGAAAATTGAGATAATGGCCGGCGGGGCTTCGTTCGCGCCCAAACGATGATCATTCCCGGTATTGGCAGCGGACGCCCTTAAAAGATCGGCGTATTCATCGACCGCCTGAATTACTGCACTTAGGAAAAGCAGAAATTGCTCATTCTCATGGGGAGTCTTCCCGGGATCCAGCAAATTCTGACCGTCATTGGTACACATTGACCAGTTGTTATGCTTACCGGAACCATTGACACCGGAGAAAGGCTTTTCATGGAGCAAACATACCAACCCATGCCTGGCGGCTACCTTTTTTAAAACTTCCATCGCCAATTGATTATGATCGGTTGCCACATTGGTGGTGCTAAAAATAGGGGCCAACTCGTGCTGAGCCGGGGCAACCTCGTTATGCTCCGTTTTAGCCAGCACCCCTAATTTCCATAATTCCTCATCCACTTCATGCATAAAGTTGGCGATCCGCTCTTTGAGACTTCCAAAGTAATGGTCTTCGAGTTCCTGCCCTTTAGGAGGTTTAGCTCCAAATAGGGTCCGGCCGGTTAAAATTAGATCCTTCCGTTGATCGTAAAGTTTTTTGTCAATAATAAAATATTCCTGTTCCGGGCCGACCGTGGTAGTCACCCTGGTAATATTGGGGTTGCCTAGAGCTTTCAGCACCCTGACCGCCTGTCTTGATAAAGCCTCCATCGAGCGAAGCAAAGGGGTTTTTTTGTCAAGGGCCTCGCCTGTATAAGAACAAAACGCCGTGGGAATACATAAGGTCCGGTCTTTGATAAAGGCCGGCGAGGTACAATCCCAAGCCGTATAACCCCTAGCCTCAAAGGTAGCCCGCAAGCCGCCGGACGGGAAAGAAGAAGCGTCGGGTTCGCCCTTGATTAATTCTTTACCGGAGAACTCCATAATTACCCGGCCGTCCGGCGTAGGAGAGATAAAAGCATCGTGCTTTTCGGCAGTAATGCCGGTCATAGGTTGAAACCAGTGGGTAAAATGGGTGGCGCCTTTACCAATAGCCCAATCCTTCATGGCGTTGGCCACTACATCCGCCACCGTAGGATCCAACGGTAGTCCCTCGTCGATAGTTTTTTTCAAAGCCTTGTAAGTATTCTTCGGCAAACTCATTCTCATGGTGGCATCATTAAATACATTACAACCGAAACTGTTCTCGAAATGACTCCGGACTGGAATTTGTTCATTGTCCATCTATTTATTCACCTCTCGTGTTAGGTTTACTAAACTAGTGATAAAATTGTGTTCCGACAATTCTTTTAACAAATTAACACTATTTTTCGTTTTTTGCAAGGGTGTTTGCAATTCTTTAACCAAATAGATTACAAAAATATGACGGG